>JAGOSU010000037.1 GCA_018062165.1 Minisyncoccota bacterium | reverse complement strand
GGCTTCCAGTTTATGTCTGAGACCGATGCTCCGGGTCTCGACTACGTACTTCCGAATACCAAGTACCTAGAAAAGAACGTTGACCGCATCCGCGGCATCATCATCACGCACGGTCACCTCGACCACATCGGTGGCATTCCCTTCCTTATTGGTCGCATGGGCAACCCACCTATCTACACGCAGAACCTGACCGCGGTCATGATTGCGAAGCGTCAGGAGGAATACCCAGAGATGCCTCGCCCGAACTTGGTGGTCGTTGAGCCGAACTCAACCATGACCATCGGCAACACGAAGGTGAAGTTCTTCCCGGTGACTCACTCGATTCCGGACTCTATGGGTGTCTCCATCTGTAGCCCCTACGGTAACGTCGTGATTACGGGAGACCTTAAGCTCGACCACGAGAACGGCGAGCCGATGGACCACGAGAAGAAGAAGTGGGGTGACCTTGGTAAGGACAACAACCTTCTCTTCATCGCCGACTCCACCAACGCAGAGCGCGACGGCTTCTCTATTCCTGAGCGCCGCGTACATGAGACCCTCGAAGGCATCGTAAAGACCGTGCAGGGCCGCCTCATCATCGGTACCTTCGCTTCCCAGTTCGAGCGCATGATTCACATCATCGAGACGGCTGAAAAGCTCGGTAAGAAGGTGGTGACTGAAGGCCGTTCTATGAAAGTGAACCTCGAGATTGCCCAGAAAACGGGACTCCTCAAGGTTTCCAAAGACACGGTCATTCCCGTGCAGGAAATTGGTGACTACCCAGCCGACAAGATTGTGGTGCTCGCAACCGGTGCCCAGGGTGAGGAGTTCGCAGCTTTGATGCGCATCGCAACCAAGCAGCACAAGAACATCACCCTTAGCCCTCGCGACACGGTGGTGCTCTCGTCTTCGGTGATTCCGGGTAACGAAATCAACGTCCAGAAGCTGAAGGACAACCTCTACCGCAACGGCGCCTCCCTCATCCATTACCGTTCCTCTGACGTGCACTCAACCGGACACGGAAACACCGGAGAGCTCGTATGGATTAACAAGCAGGTGAACGCGAAGTTCTTCATGCCTGCCTACGGCTACTACTCGATGACCAGCTGCCACGCTAAGGCGGTGGAGCAGGCTGGACGCCCGCGCGAGCAGATCATCCTTGCAGACAACGGTACCGTCATCGACATGATTGATGGCAAGACGCTCAACATCCACAAGCAGAAGGTTCCGTCTTCCCCACTGGTGGTTGATGGCTTCTCCATCGGTGACATGCAGGAGGTGGTCATCCGTGATCGCCAGGCGCTCGCCAAGGACGGTATGTTCGTCATCATCGCGACGATTAACCTCAAGACCGGTAAGCTCCGGAAGTCTCCGGACATCATCTCTCGCGGATTCATCTATCTGCGTGAGAGTCAGGACCTGCTTAACCAAGCTCGTCTGCTCATCAAGAAGACCGTAGAAGACTCAACTGAGGGCATGAACCCCGTTGACCTCGACTACGTGAAGAACACCATTACGGACACCATGTCTGGCTTCCTCTTCACGAGGACTAACAAGACACCGATGGTGATCCCAGTCTTGATTGGAGTCTAAGTATCCTTACGGTACAGGGCGAACTCGTGTTGCGTCAGGGGACGTACGATGCGGGTGAGGTACGAAGGCTGCAGGTACTTATTGAGGTGAGCCTCGCGCGCAGCATAAAATCCGCCAGGTTCAATCACGCGGTCTATTTCTGCAAGCATCTTGTGAACCTGCTGCGTATAGAAGCGTTCATCAAATATCATGGTCGATACGGCCAAACGAAACTGGTTATTGGCGAACGGCAGCTCTTCAATACGGGCGCGAGCAACTGGCATATTCCCCTGGTGTCGAGGCCGTATGTCCACACCAACCGCATCAACACCTTCCTTAAGAAGATGCTCGAGAAATAATCCTCCGCCTGTTCCTAACTCAAGCACCTTGCCTGTCTTAGGAAACTCGATGCCAGCTTCTGTGAATGCGGTGTTGAGGGCCCTCCAATACTCGGCAGCCTGCGCTTCTGATCCTGTGACCTGTTCCCAGTCATAGCCAAAATTAATGCGCTCCGGCTTGCGTACCTCACCTGGTAGTTTTGGTCGTTTGTCAGACATGAAGAAAGTATAGCAACGCTCAAGGCGACTTCACGGGCAGCGGTTTTTGTATATAGTGGGATTAATGTCTGAAGTTCCTAGCAATCCAGAGGCCGCCCCCTCTATCGTCCCGATTCCAGACGAGGTCGTGAGCAGCTTTATCGATGGTGCCATCGGCCCCGCAGGGGCTGAGCGCGTGTACACCCGTTATTACGAACGGCCCGTGCAGCTCCCAGGGATTCCAGGAGACTCTAGGCTGATCCTGGTTTATGAGAAGAATAGTGGCAGTGAGACACTCTCCTTTAACTACGTAAATGTTCCGCCAGGTGGACAGGGGGAGAAGTACATCGCGTCGATGATACTAAACATCCAGAACAGAAAAGCCTTTACACTTCCTCATCGCAAAGCGGAGGGCCAGCGCGGTCAGGGACTCGGCACCGCGCTCCTCCGGCAGGCGGAAAACTGGATTGAGCAAGTAGCGACACGACGTAAGCACCCTATTTCGCTTTCAGTCGAGACGAGCCAGTACGACGTTATCAAGTGGCTTACCAAGCTCGGCTACGAGCCCACCGAAGAAAGTCGAGAACTCTACAATGACCTCATGGCGAACATCGACAACTCGGACAGGTATATCGTCGACACCGGACAGGGTGATCATCGGCAACTTCCGCTTTCTATATTTGCGCTATCGCCTGAGGGGGTGCGAAACGCAATGCCTATTCGCCTCACGATGGTACAAACCTTCGTCCCTAGTGCGGCAACTGAAACTTCCCCTTCCGAAGTTCGATAAGCCCTTCTTTCGTAAGCGCAATCAGCTGTAAGCGTAGCTGTACCCTTCGTTTGGGTCCCAGGAGTTCAACCAGGAACGTTGACGTACGACCTCCTTGAGCAAGCGCCTTGAGGATGGCGCCGCGTGCCTGCCTGCGTGAGCCTTCAAACGTTTCTTGTTTCTTATATGTCTTGGCTTTGGAGTTAATGCGCACTCCGGAACGCTTAAGATAGCTTCCGTAGTCCATTAGTGCCCCGTACCATTCCCGACTCTTCCCTTTTGGGAGTGCCTTCTCGAGTATTGAAAGAATCTCCTTGTCTTCAACCTTCTCCTTGTTCGGGAAGAAATGATGCGTCACCACCGTGCGGATGTTGGTTTCAATAAAGACAACGTCCTCGTTATGTGCGAAAGCTCTTATTGCACGCGCGGTATACGGCCCTACACCTGGAAGAGATTCCAGGTCCTCGGGAAACTTTCCCTGCTTGGCCACCTCCCTTGCTGCCGCCTGCAGGTTCTTTGCCCTGCGGTTATAGCCAAGTCCTTGCCAGGCTTTAAGCACATCGGCCAGTGACGCCTTCGCAAGTTTCTCTGGCGTCGGGAACTTTCGCAGCCAGTCCTTATAGTACGGAATCACGCGCTCCACTTGCGTCTGCTGGAGCATGACTTCCGAGACAAGTATTCGGTACGGATCTTTCGTCTTCCGCCAAGGCAACTCGTGCCTTCCCTGCTTTTTATAGTGGTCCCAGACGGTCTTTCGGAACGCCGTGATCTTAGAGCTCGTAGATGACATCCTTGCGCTCGACAACGGTCTTCCACTGACGCTTCTTCGCGTGTTCATAGAGCTTCGCGTTCGGATTGAACGCAATTGCTGTCTCCACCATCTCAAGCATGGGAATGTCGCTTTCAGTGTCACCAACACCAATTGAGCCTTCGAGGGTAAGATTCTCTTTTCTGACTGCGCGCTGCAACACTGCCGCTTTGTTGCGGATGAGGTCGAGATCTTCAACGTTCCCGGTTAATGCGCCCGTCGGTCCTGTCTCATAGAAGAAGCCGTACACCTTGTCGAAGCCCAGCTCGAAACCGAACGCATCGACCATGAAGCGGGGTGAGTGTGAGATGGCGAGCAAGAAATACCCTTCGCTCTTAAGTTGCTTCACGAGGTCACGGGTGTAGCGATAGACCCGGTTCTTCTTGTGCTCAATGATGTCTGTTGCAATCTGCTCAACGCGGTCGTAGGACGCGCCTTTGATATGGCCTTGAAACACCTTGATGACCTTCTCGAGGTAGGCTTCGTAGTCGCCCTCTCGGTTGAGCCATTTTTCATGCTCTACCTTGTAGTCCTTACGACAGCCCTCAGGAAAGATGCCGTCGGCAATCAGTCGCTCCACGAGCTCAAGAAACAAAGAGGCACGGAAGATGGTGCCATCGATGTCGAAAACCGCTACAGGACGCTTATCCATACCCGTATCCTATCATTTCGCCTTAGGCCAGCGTTTGGCGGCTTTCGGCCACAGCTTGGTTAACGGATGGTCCTCGCAGGGGTGCGGACGAGCAGGACAGACGTAGCGGCCATAGAGCACGAAGCCGTTGTTTACATACTTCCAGTCCTTCTTAGGCACCAGCTCCTCAAGGTCTTTGGAAATCTTGGTGAGGTCTGTCTTGTCGGTAAGGTCAAAGCGAAGCGCGAAGCGTCTGACGTGGGTATCAGTAGGTATTCCCTCCCAAATGTCATGGAGCTCCCCGAGAATCACGTGTGCAGTCTTGTACCCGATGCCCGGAAGCGCGACGAGTTCCGCTTCGGTCTTTGGTACCTTTCCCTTATGTTTCTCGAGTATGAGCTTCGCAGCGGCGATAATCGCCTTCGCCTTGTTGCGATGGAATGACACCGAAGAAATCTCTTTATCAAAGGTTGCGTACGTTGCGTTCGCAAAGTCCGCTACAGTCTTGTACTTCTTCCAGAGCGTGGCAGTGACCTTATTCACCTGTTTGTCGGTGGTCTGCGCGGAGAGCATCACCGAAGCAACCAGCTGATACGGCGTAGAGAAATTGAGCTCTGTTTCTGGGCTCGGGTAGGTTTTCTTGAGATAGCGGAGAATCTTGGCAGCGCGCGTTCGGCGCTCCGTGCTACTTGCAGGCATTATTCGGAAAGCGGGTCGACACCGCGTGCGAAGGCAAACTTGTAACAGGTGATGACCAGGGCCCCAAGTGCAGCTGCAGTAAGAACGACCGAGAGAAGGAAGCCAATACCCGGGATGATGCCGATGAGTCTCAATACGAGCATACCGAGCACTGCATGCTTCCAGGTAACGTGTGTGCGCTTGAAGATGCCGGTCATAATCGCGCTTCCGGCAAGGACACCTGCATAGAGGTACGCCAAGAGCATCAAGAGTACGTAGGCGGCGCCCACGACAAGCCCTATGCCAATACCCGCAAACGAAATCATGAGTACGAACACCAGCACTGGTGTTGCAATCATTACCGCAAAGCCAATGAGTGCGAGGAGCGCGAAGCGCCCAGCTGACTTCGTGAGTGTACGGTCAACGATACGCTGCGTGAAGCCTGGGAAGAGACCAGCGATAAGGCCAGCGGCGACCGCGGCAGACACCAATCGCACGAGGAAGAACACTCCGAGACCTGCGAGTGCAAAGGTTTCTGCTTCTTCGGTGGTTGGGAGGAAGGACGAGGAGCCAGTGTAGGTCACCCCTCCATCAATAGTGGCTGAGGCAGGGATGACTGCTTCCTGAGGAGCATTGTATTTGAGAACGCCGTGAATGACCGCACCTTCCCCAAGCGCAAAGCGGTCGGAGGCAACTACCGTCACGTCCTCTGCGTATTCTCCTGAGAGCGTCACGTTCGCTCCGTAGATGATGACTGAACCCCCTGCCCCGCCAGTGAGCGTAACGTTACCTCCTGCAAGGCGTACATCGGTGGCTTTTCCCGAAACGGTGATTGAACCTGCTGCCGCGATGAGGTCACCGGCAACATCTTTCTCTACGAAAAGGCGGGCACCTACTGCGCGCAGGTCACCGCCGATTGATTCACGAACATCAATGTTTCCTCCGCCAAAAAGTCCATCTCCTCCTACGGGTGCGGCAATGACGAGCGTGCCCGCGAGTGCCGCAACGTCCTTGGGGACACTGGTCGCAACACGAACATCAGAACCGAACAGATAGGCGTTGTCTGAAGGAGTGTCCGAGACGAGAAGCGGCTCCTCTGCTGCGGAGGCTACCCCATAGCCTAGAGCCGAAAGAAGAAGCAAGAGACCGATAAGGGCCGACCTCGTAATCATTGAATTATGGTATCACGGCTGGCGGCTGTGGCACGAGGCGCTTCCAGGTGGTAACCGTGAGCCCGAATAGGAGGAAGGAAGCCAGCGCAGAGCCCAGGCAGTAGATGCAGATAGCGTCGATGAGGTAGACCTGCACATAGAGGAAGTAGACGGAAGCAGCTGCGCCCAGGGTGGTCACC
>JAGOSU010000003.1 GCA_018062165.1 Minisyncoccota bacterium | reverse complement strand
TCCCCGCAGGGAAGTACCCGGAGCGATTTGTGAGTACCTATTAATCACGTATGAATGCACTGCCTATGAAGCCCTCTACGATGTTCGTTCCGCTTCTCGTTCTCTTTCTCGGTGTCATCATGATGCCACTTGCGGCCCTTGCTCAATGTGGAGCTGGGTTACCTTCAGGCTTCGGGGGTCCCACGCACATCGTGATAGATCCTCTGGGAGGAGTCTATTACGGAGGATTTTCAGGAGGAGAGTGGACTCCGGTTATTGAAAGTTTTAGAAATACTCTCGACTACAACTACTACGGAAGTACGTTCTCTCTGCTCAACCTCTTCATTCCTTCCGCACTCGCTCAGTGTGGCGGCGGTCCTCGGGAGCACCAGAGTCCTGACGTAAGTCTCACCGCAACACCAGGAACCATTAACCTCGGCAACTCCTCGAGCCTCACCTGGGGTTCATCCAACGTTACCTCCTGCACCGGTACGGGCTTCTCGACCGATGGCGAGACACAGGGAACGGTGCCAGTTTCCCCAACGAGTACCACTAAGTACAGCATTACGTGCAGCACTGGCAGTGGAGGAGGGAACGGCACCTGGCAGTATGAAAGCACTGATATGACTGACCTCGCCTGCCCGGTAAATAATCCTGAGCGTGTCCACCGAAACACACCGGACTGCGCTTCGGGTAATCCAGAAGGACAGAGCTGTACTGCAGGTTCTCGCTGCAAGATTAACTCAGGAGGTACGAGCAACGGCCTCGACGGCAATATGAGCGGCAGCTGTGTGGTCGAGACCACTATCTATAGCTGTGAGGGCGGCAGCAGTGTGAGCGACGATGCAACGGTGGTCGTCAACTCAGGTGGTCCGCTCGCGGTCTCCTGTTCAGCAACCCCCAATCCTCAGAGCGTTGATGATTCGGTCATGTGGAGCGCAAATGTTTCCGGAGGAGTAGGTGGCTACACCTATAGTTGGTCTGGTTCCGATGGCCTTACGGGAAGTGGTTCCTCTGTACAGAAGTCCTATGCAACGACTGGCAGCAAGAGCGCCAGTGTGATGGTCACCTCGGGGACACAGGCAACCAGTGTTGCGTGTGAAGCACTTGAGGTTGAGAACCCTGTTGCACCTGAGTGCTCCGATGGTATCGACAACAACGGTACGGGAGGCATCGATACGAACGATACCGAAGCCTGTGACGGCCCAGACGATGACGACGAAACTAACCCGAACGGGAGTCTCTCCTGTACGGTTGATTCCACACTCATTGATGTAGGTGCGAATACCACCTACCACGCTATCGGTGTTGCAGGCCCCTACACCTGGCAACTGTCAGGTCAGACAAACTGCAGTGGGGGAGCTAACAACAATTGTGACTTCCTGAATCCCGGAGAGTACTCGATGCGAGTGTCAGCCCCCGGAGTTGGTGCTCCGAAACTCTGTCCGTTCGTGACGGCAGGCTGTTCCGGAATACCAGCGGCTGATATTTCGGCAAGTAGGACCCGCGTGAACCCCAAGGACACTGTTAATCTCACCTGGAACGCCAGCGGGGTGATGCAGGCCACCTGCGTGGTCTCAGGCCCAGGCGTTAACGAGATTGTGCAGTCTACGTCCTGCCAGGTCTCGGGCGGTCCGCTCCCGGTCCAAGTCATGACCCAGAGTATCTACACGATTGATTGTGGGGAGGACGCAGTCGACTCTATTATCGTGAACGTCACCTCGGACCAGATAGAGTTCTAAGGCGCATTTGCAGGGTCCCTAGGGCGCGTGGTAGGGTATCGAAACTATGAAGACCGACATACATCCCGCAGGCTATCGCACGGTTGCCTTCGTCGACATCGCCTCAGGCGAGACCTTCCTCATTGGCTCGACCATCGAGGCTACTGAGACGGTAACCGTCGACGGTGTTGAGTACCCTAAGGTAATTGTCGAAATCTCCTCGAAGTCCCACCCGTTCTACACTGGGGAGGACCGCACCCTGGACAAGACCGGCCGCGTCGAGAAGTTCAAGCAGCGCGCTTCCAAGAAGAAGTAGGGACTATAGCTACACACCCCGCCTATGACGCGGGGTGTTTCGCGTTATCATTCACCTAATCCATGGACTACTCGGGAGACTTTAAGAAAAACCACGCCACCGCCTATCTCGCGGAAGAATACGAGCGCCTTGAGGCCGAGCGGAAGTCTGCGCTTGAAGCAGCAGGAGGGGATGCTGACCTTCTCGCCATGGCAAGGGAGGATGAGGCCCGCATTGATGCGCGCCAGAAGGAAATCCTTAGTGATATCGAGCGCATCCTTGCCAAGGAGAAGGAGGAGGAATCAAAGCCTAAGGCGGTGGTGCTTGAGTTTAGAGCCGCTGCCGGCGGAGATGAGGCGACACTCTTTGCCTCAGAACTTAAGGATATGTACCTCAAGTATGCGGAGTCCGAGGGGTGGAAGGTGCGCGTGATAGATGAGATGACGCTCGAGATTGCAGGGGAGGCCGCCTATGACGCGCTTCGCTATGAGACAGGGGTGCATCGCGTACAGCGAGTGCCGCTGACTGAGAAGTCTGGCCGTATTCATACCTCAACCGCCTCTGTCGCGGCGCTTCCTATACGCACCAAGCCGAAGTTTGAAATTAACCCTGCCGATATTGAGATGGAGTTCTCGCGAAGCGGTGGGGCAGGAGGACAGAACGTGAACAAGGTGGAAAGCGCCGTACGCCTTATTCATAAGCCAACGGGCATTGATGTACGGTCAACTTCCGAGCGCAGCCAGATTGCCAACCGTGAGCAGGCCATGCAGATTCTTGTGGCTAAGCTCGACAACCTCTATGAAGAGGAAGAGGCGAAGAAACACGCTGCTGAGCGTAAAGGACAGATTGGAACCGGGGACCGTTCTGAGAAAATACGCACCTACAACTTCCTTCAGGACCGTATTACCGATCATCGCATCAAGGAGTCCTGGCATAACCTCCCTAAAATCATGCTCGGGGGCCTGGGGCCCATTGTGGAGGAGCTCAAAGCCCGGGCTAGCGAGGGTGGGATAGGCCCGGCCGAGGAGGATTGATACCCCGGAAAGGGCATGGTAGACTCTCGCTTAATTGGTATATGGTAGCAACCGACCTTAAAGGCCCTGGAGTGGACCGCCTGTTTTCTACAGGCGCTCATTTTGCGCAGGTAAAGAGCCGCCGCCACCCATCCATGAAGAAGTTCATCGTGGGGGTAAAGAGCAAGGTGGAGATTTTTGACCTCGCTCAGACTGACGAGCAGCTTGCAAAGGCCAAGGCGGCTATCGCTGCTATGTCTCGCGACGGTAAGGTCGTCATGTTCGTCGGGGGCAAGCGCGAGATTACGGACGCTGTCCGCAAGGTAGGTGAGCGCCTTTCGGTGCCCTACGTCGCAGGTCGCTGGCTCGGAGGCACCATCACGAACTTCGTTGAGATTAAGAAGCGCATTGACCGCCTTGCTGACCTTGAGGGTAAGAAGGAGAGCGGTGAGCTCGCAAAGCTTCACACCAAGCTCGAGCGTGTGTTTATCGACCGCGAGATTGCACGCCTTGATGAGCGCCTCCACGGTATCAAGGACCTCACCAAGCGCCCTGACGCTATGGTCGTCGTCGATACCCGCCAGGAGGCACACGCAGTGAAGGAGGCACGTGCAGCAGGCATCCCAATCATCGGCATCATGAGCTCAGACTGCGACCTTGCTGACGCGGCGTTCCCAATCGTCACGAACGATGCTTCTCGCGCAACGGTGGCACTCGTCCTCGAGGAGCTTGCCGCTGCGTACGAGGAGGGAAAGAAGGCGTAAGCCGTTCTTTCAGGTGCGCTTATTTATTTTTAGTACATTGCCTTTATGGATATCGCAACCGACGTATTGAAGACCCTTCGCGACAAGACCGGTGTTTCGGTCATGCAGTGCAAGAAAGCGCTTGAAGAGGCGGGAGGCGACGTCGACAAGGCAGAGGTTATTTTGCGCAAGAAGAGTGGTGCTGCAGCTGAGAAGAAGGGTGATCGTGAGCTTGGCGCTGGCTGGATTGGCTCGTATGTCCACGACGGGACCATCGGCGCGATGGTGCTTCTTTCTTCCGAGACTGACTTCGTCGCTAAGAACGCAGAGTTCGGCGCGCTTGCCCGTGAGATTGCCATGCAGGTAGCTGCAGGGAACCCAACCTACCTCTCTGACGCTGAGATTCCTCAGGAGGCAAAGGACGCTGCTTCTGCGGTGTTTGCAGGCGAGGTAGAGGGAAAGCCTGAGGAGATGAAAGCGAAGATTCTTGACGGTAAGCTTGCTGCTTACTTCCGCGACCAGGTCTTGCTCGACCAGCCCTACATCAAGGATGACTCGAAGACTATCCGCGACCTCATCAGTGAGGCTACGCAGAAGTTTGGTGAGCGCATTGAGGTTTCTAAATTCTCACGCTTCTCCGCACGCTAATGCTGTACCTCGCGTTCTTCATTGCGTCTCTTGTTCTCTTCGTTGGGTTTCTTGGGGTAACTGCTGTTGAAGGGAAGCGCGGGACGCGTTTCTTTGCTCCAGCACGTGCGACCTTTGATGCCAAGGTGTCTCGGGTTGCAGTGGCGCTCCAGCACGTAGATTTCAGCGCGTTTCTTTGGCACCTTACCAAGGATGTCTCAGGCCGTGTGGTGCATGATGTCGCGCATATTTCGCTCATCATCGTTCGCTACCTGGAGCGCCTTCTCACCCGCCTTGTGCGCTACATGCGCGGCAAGGTGAAGACTTCCGTTGTTCCGGTAGAAGGGAAGCGCTCTGCCTTCGTTGAGACCATGTCGTACTTCAAGAAGACCCTCCACCGCTCCCGCCAGACACCGGTGGAAACGAAGGAGGAGGTGTAGTAGGTTGTAAGAGCGCCGCCTTAGCTCAGTTGGTAGAGCAACTCTTTTGTAAAGAGAAGGTCCCCAGTTCGAATCTGGGAGGCGGCTCCATGGAGATAGTTGTTCAGGACGAAAGCCGTAACCCGTACGGCACCCATAAGGATAGACGTTCACAGTACATCGTTGCGCAGGCAAAGAAGGAGGGGGTCACCACACTCTGTCTTATTACGAGTGGGAATGCGGGCTATTCGCTCGCTAAGTACGCAAGGCCCGAAGGTATCGAGGTTGTGTGTATTATCGACCACCACCTCAGCAAGGAAATAAAAGAACCACTGACACGCGAATGCTCAAAAGTTGTCGAGGCTGACCTTACCGGCAAGGTACTGAAGCCCGAGGAGGTAGTAGCGCTCGCGCGCACTAATGAAGAGGAAGTACTCTGGGACGTCACTAACGGCTATGCCGCCGCCTACGCCGCTATCATCAAAGACATCACGGTCCCGTATGACTACCTTGTATGTCCGGTGGGGAGCGGGGAACTCTACGTAGGGCTTGCACAAGGCCTCAGGGAGCACGGGAAGCGGGTACAGCTTATTGGCATTGGGGTGAAGACGCACCCATCCTTTGCCGACAAGCTCTCTGCACCATGGACCCCATACCAGGGAAAGATGAAAGAGATAGAAGGTGAGGGGAATCCCATCATCCGTCTTACTGAGGAGGAAGTGCGCGCGGTATACGACGAATACAAGGACCGCTATGTCTGCGAGCCATCAAGCGCAGTCGTGTGGGCAGCACGTACGAAAGCAGGACTCCCGCAGGACGCGAGAGTGGTGGTAGTTAACTCAGGCCGAGGCCTGCTCTAGTCTCTTGTTGAAGTAGCGGTTGTCGTTGCGGCAGGAATCAACACTCCCTTAGGGAAGGAACCTTCGAGGTCTTCAAGGGTGGTGAAGCCGTTGACGCGCTCTCCTTGCACAACGAAGGCGGGGAACTCTTTCTCAATCTTCTCAATGGCAATGAGTGTCTTAAGGGCTGCAAGGTCGAGGTGGTAATCAAAGGAGTACACGCGAAGCGTTGGGTACGTCTGGCGGAGGTAGGAGAGGGCATAGCCAGCGCGGTCACAGTCCTCACACTCGCCAGGGACGTTGCTGTAGAAGTAGAGGGCAGTCACGGGCTTAAGGCCACAGGTCTGTGCAAGGCGCTTGGTGAGGAGGTAGTCGCGAATCTGGAGCAGGGTGTAGCGCTCCTTGAGGCGGAGCACCTCAGGGTCGTTTGCTCCCGCACGCTCCTCAGCAAAGGCAAGACGATCTCCAAGGCCGCCGAGTTCAGTTGCAAAGGAGGCACCTTCCTCAAGTCCTTCGCAAGGTGCTTCAGCAAGAAGGGCGTACTGGGTTTCTATAGAAAGGGTGTCGGTAGCCAACTGGTCCTCAATGGCGCGCAGTTCAGCAACACGTTGCTCGTTGAGGAAGTTCACTGCGTAGAGCACGGTCGCAATAATAGCGAGTGTGATGATGAGCGCGATAAGCGCGTTGCGGAGGTAGAAGGGCATATATTAGCGCCAGGAACGGCGAGTATCGGTTGCAACGTCAGCGACCGCCCCAATAAGCCAGAAAGGCGCAATGAGGCCGTAGACTAATATGTAGCCCAACATCCCGACTCCAAGCTCCCCTGGAGTCTTCGAGATCTTCTTACCAACGACGATGAAGAGAACGCTGCCAATCACTGCGACGATGGCGAGGAGAGTGAAGAGGGTAACAGGAATATAAAACCACTCGAAGCCATTGCCGAAGCTTGGCAGCAAGGTACCAAGTGTGTAATCGAAGGGAACACCGGAAGCGATAAGAATCTTGTTCACCACCTCCTTAACAATCTGGAAGATAACGACGCCGAACATGAGAATACCGCCCAGGATGGCAAAGAAACCGAGCGGCAGAACAATGATGCCGAGTGCGCCGTACTTAGGGTTGCCGACGAAGTCGCCGTATTCCTGCGTCATGTTGCGAAGGAAGCCGGTAGTCCAGCGAACGCGCTGCTTCACGAGTGAGGGGACGGTGCGTGGAGTAGCCGTCTCAACACGTGCCCTTGGAGCGCTATCAATCTTGTAGCCTGCGCGCTGTATGCGAAGCGCCATCTCCATGTCTTCAGTGTTGTGGCCGTGACGGAAGCCGCCAAGACGTGCAACGAGCTCCCTGCGGTAAAGCGAGAAGGGACCAGGGGTTACGTAAATGCCATTGACTGCTGCGAGGATGTGACGAAGCGCGATACCGAGGATGTATTCCGCGTTCTGCATGTGTTCAAGTACGTTCTTTGGATTGTGTACTGACATAGCGGCGGTGGTAGCACCGACCATTGGGTCGTCAAAGGTGGCAATCATCTCACGAAGTGCGGTTGCGTGAACGAACGAATCGGCATCAAGGCAGCCGACAATCTCGTAGCCTTCAGAGGCAGCGATGCCTGCGTTGAGTGCTTCGTGTTTGCCGCCGTTCTTCTGGTGAATGACGGATACCTGTGCGCTGTCCGCAAAACGGTCCATGACACTACCGGTGGTGTCCGTTGAGCCGTCGTTGACGAGAATGATACGGAGCTTGTCAGCAGGGTAATCGAGTTTGAGGAGAGACTCGACAGTGCCGCCAACAGTCTTCTCCTCGTTGTAGCAGGGAACAATCATTGCCACTGCTGGCGTCTTCTCAGATACGATTCGCTCGCGCGCGACTTTCGCTGGTTGCGAAAGGAAAGTAACTAGCAAAAAGGCCTCAAAGTAGATGGCCGCAAAGAGGAACGGATACGCAAGTATCGTCAGGTCCATATGCCGTAATGTGGCCTAGTATAGCACAAATGGCCTCTTTTAACGGACGGTGGCGTGGTAGCTAGAAACGGTCACTTCCTCGAGTTTCTTGTGGAGCGCATCAACTTCTGCATTGGTGAGGGTGCGGTCAATGCTGCGGTAGGTGATGCGATAGGCGTAGCTCATCTTGTCCGCGCCGAACTTTGCATCGTTCTCGTATTTATCGAGAAGCTCCACCTGCTCTACGAGGTCACCGGCGGTCTCGCGTACGAGGTCGAAGTAGTTGTTAGGAACAAAGTCTTTCGCAACGATGAAGGAAATATCGCGAACCACCGGTGGGTACTTGCTCACCTGGCTAAATTCCGTGCCAAGCACGAGCTGCTTCTTCACGCGCTCGTCGTCAGACCAGAGGAGGCGAATGTCTGGAAGCTTCATTGAAAGAATCGCGAGGCGCTCAATACCGAAGCCGAAGGCCCAGCCGTTGTAGCCCTCAATGCCCATCTTTGAAAGAACCGACGGCTTCACCATGCCGCAGCCAAGTATTTCAACCCACTCACCATTGACCATGACTTCCACTTCAAGGGAAGGGTCGGTGTAGGGGAAGGTATCAGGATTGAAGCGGAACTCAGTGTCCTTGCCGAAGACCGTCTGCACGATGTCGGAGAGCACGCGCTTGAGTTCCTCGACGGGAAGGGTGCCTTCAGAGTTCGGAATCAGCTTCCATCCGTCTATCTGGTGGAAGACGTTCATGTGCCTGCGGTCGATTTCGTCCTTGCGGTACACCTTTCCGAAACAGAGCGCGCCGAGGTGCTCGCCACGTGATGCCTTCTCTATGACCTTTGGGTCGTGCAGGTAGTAGTACCAGGAGACCGTGTTGTGGGTGCGAAGGATGTTCTCGTCGTCGACGTAGTAGGTGTCGGACTTTGAGCGCGCTACATGGTCTTCGGGGAAGTCGAAGAGGTCGAAGGAAATGGAGGCTGGGACGATTTCCGGAATCTCGATGATGTCGAGACCTTCGAGTGAAGGCACGTTCTTTACGCGCTCGACGATGTCGTTCAGCGGGCTTCCCGGAGTACGGGAGAGGTCTGGCATCCCGAGGTAGCGCCTGATGCGCGCGGCCTCAATGTCGGTACGGGCCTCGACGACCTTGCGGAGCCTCAGCTCCTCATCCTTGGGGATGACTATCTCCATGAGGTGAGTGTAGAGAAGGGAAGCCTCTTTCGCAACTTATAGGGGTGCACCAAGGTAGTAATAACCAAAAGGTACGTTAGAATGACCTGGACTTCATGAATTGCAGCAAAATAGCGATTGTTACTGACGCGTACTTCCCGCAGATAAGCGGCGTGGCAACTACCATCAAGGCGACGAAGGAAGAGCTGGAGCGACGCGGACACACGGTGCTTATTGTTTCTCCTGCAGATTTCCGCTTTAAAATTCCAGCCCCGTCCTATCCAGAAATTAAACTATGTCTGTTCCCGGACCGACACCTTGCAAAGATTCTTGATGAGTTTGCCCCCGATTCCCTCCATGTGTCAGTTGAAGGGCCGCTCGGTCTTGCGGCGCGTGCCTACGCAAAGAAGCGCAAGCTGCGTTACACCACCGCCTACCACACCCGCTTCCCAGAGTACGTGCATTGCCGCACCGGTATTCCAACGTCTTGGATTTATGCGTTTGCACGATGGTTCCACAACAGTGGGGACGGCGTCATGGTTGCCGCGGAGTCTCTTCGCAAGGAACTTGATGGGCATGGGTTCAAGAATCTTGTTATTTGGAATCGAGGTGTCGACCACGCACTCTTCAATCCTGAGAACCCTGCACCTTTGACTGGCGAGCGCCCGATTTTCATGTACATGGGACGCGTAGCAGTTGAGAAGAATCTTGATGCGTTTCTTTCGCTTGATCTTCCGGGCACCAAATACATTGTGGGCGATGGTCCGGCAAAGAAGTCGCTTGAAGCTAAGTACCCAAAGGCTATCTTCACCGGCTACAAGTTTGGTGCAGAACTTGCATCTCACCTCGCTGCCGCAGATGTCTTTGTGTTCCCGTCACTCACCGACACACTTGGTCTTGTGATGCTTGAAGCCAATGCGTGCGGTGTACCCGTTGCCACACTTCCATCCCAGGCATCGTCCTCTGTTATCAGGGAGGGGGAGAACGGTATTGTTTCTACTGACCTCAAGGACGCGTGTCTTCGTGCACTTAAGCTCGACCGCCAGAAAGTGCGACAGATTGCGCTTGAAGGAGGATGGAAGGAGCCGACCGACCTCTTCTACAACAACCTGGTGCCGGTGAAGGGAGGGAACACTTGCTAGCGAATTTTAGCCCGTAGTTAAGCCCTCTTTTTCCACTTCCAGACGGGCAAAAAGGCTTGCTTCGTGCTATACTTTGAGCAACAAGACATGGCTAAGAAAGCAGCAGAAAAGGCTAAAGTAGGCGGCGCCAAGAGCGCCGCTGGTGCTGCAAATAAGGGGTACGATGCCTCCTCCATTACGGTGCTCGAAGGTCTTGATCCGGTTCGTAAGCGCCCGGGAATGTATATCGGGACTACGGGTCCTGACGGTCTTCATCACCTCATTTGGGAAGTGTTCGACAACTCACGCGACGAGGCGATGGGTGGCTTTGCTGATGACATTGAAGTCGCGCTTCTTCCAGGCAATCGTGTGCGTGTTGTCGATAACGGCCGCGGTATTCCGGTAGATAAGCACCCAACGACGAAGGTCTCAGCGCTTGAGACCATCATGACCACGCTTCACGCGGGAGGTAAGTTCGGTGGGGACGCATCCGGCTACAAAGTCTCCGGAGGTCTTCATGGTGTGGGTGTGTCGGTAGTGAACGCGCTTTCAGTCTACACGCGCGCGGAAGTGCACCGCGATGGCGCTTCGCACTTCCAGGAATACAAGATAGGAAAGCAGACTGCAGCAGTGAAGAAAATCGGAGCCTCTAATCACAACGGCACCATCATCACCTTCGAGGCGGACGCTTCGATTTTCAACGAGGTGAAGTACGATTGGAACCGCATCGTCGCGCATCTTCGCCAGCAGGCCTACCTCGTGAAGGGTACGCGCATCACGGTCATTGATGCCCGCAACCTTGCAAAGGTTGATGACCAGAGCGCCTTCTATCTCCGCGAGCTCGCACTTGAAGCTCCGTCAATGACCTTCTACTTCGAAGGAGGTTTGCGCTCACTCGTTTCGTTCTATAACCAGCACCAGACGGCAGCACACAAGAACATTTTCTACGTCGATGGGGAGAAGGACGGAGTCATGGTGGAGATTGCACTGCAGTACACCGACGACATCACGCCCCGCTTGATGGCGTTTGCGAACAACATCTACAACCCTGAGCACGGTACGCACGTAACGGGCTTCAAGACGGCGCTTACTCGCACCCTTAACTCCTACGGCCGTGGAGCAAGCATCCTCAAAGACAGTGAAGAGAACTTTACAGGAGACGATGTACTCGAAGGCATCACCGCCGTTATCTCGGTCAAGATGCCTGAGATTCAGTTTGAGGGACAGACGAAAGGGAAGCTCGGCTCCGTTGAAGCGCGTGGCGCGGTAGAGGCAGTCTTCGGTGACGCCTTCTCCACCTTCCTCGAAGAGAATCCTGATGACGCCCGCTCGATGGTGAACAAGGTGCTGCTTGCACTCAAGGCTCGTAAGGCCGCAAAGGCTGCCAAAGACTCAGTGCTCCGCAAGGGCGCGCTCGAGGGCATGACGCTTCCGGGCAAGCTCGCTGATTGCCAGACCAAGGACGCCTCTGAAAGCGAACTCTTCATTGTGGAGGGAGACTCGGCAGGTGGTACGGCCAAGACTGGTCGCGACCGTCGCACACAGGCAATCCTCCCGCTTCGTGGGAAGATTTTGAACATTGAGCGCGCACGCCTTGATAAGATGCTCGCCTCTGAGCAGATTAAGAACCTCGTTATTGCGCTTGGTACCGCTATTGGAGACGTCTTCGACCTCTCGAAGCTCCGCTACCACAAGGTCATTATCGCAACCGATGCCGACGTGGACGGCGCACACATTCGCACGCTTATTCTCACGCTTCTGTATCGTCACTTCCGCCCGATTATTGATGGTGGGTTTATCTACATTGCCCAGCCACCGCTCTACAAGATTAAGCGCGGTAAAGAAGTCTTCTACGCGTACACAGACGAGGAGAAGTTCAAGATAGTAGGGAAGGACGCAGAGGTCGTTGAGGCACAGGCAGAAGATGCCCCAGACGAGACTGAGGAAACTGAAGAAGACACGAAGGCGAAGAAGAAGCCGGCCAAGTTCTCGATCCAGCGCTACAAAGGTCTCGGAGAGATGAACTCAGAGGAACTTTGGGAGACCACCATGGACCCAACTAAGCGCATGCTGAAGCAGGTGCGCGTTGATGACGCAGCTGAAGCCGATCGCATCTTCGACATCCTCATGGGCAATGATGTTGCGAGCCGCAAGTCGTTCATCCAGAGCAACGCGAAGCTTGCGAATCTGGACGTCTAGCTATGGCACGCGGTCCCGAAGCGAAAGGGGAGAAGAAAGGGCACAAGCCATCGGTTCGCTTCGTTCCTGAACTCTGGCCGAAGGAGAGGGACCCTGCCTACGATCGCTTCGCGCAAGAGGTGCTCGACTCGATGGTTGATTCCTCGATTGAAAGTCAGGCAGACCGACCGCGCAAAACCATTATTGACCTGAAGCGCATACCTGCTGAATCGACCGACGACCAGATTCTCGGATGGGCTGCCGTCGCCCTACATCTGCCCGTCGAATCGCTCAAGGAGGGTTCACCGGCAACCTACCGTCTTCTTAATGAGGGGCTTGCCGACGCGAAGGAATATTTTATTGCGCTCCATGCTGAACGGTATCTTCCGGAGTCCTTTCCTGCGGTACGTAATGCGCAGGAACTTGTAGCGCTCGTTCGCAAGAGTGCGCAGGTCAACAGCAAGACTGGTTTGCCACCGTCAGAAGACGGAGTGAAGCACTGTGCGCTTATCTGTGCCGCCATCGCAGGCATCGAGGCAAGGCAGAAAAAAGTCGCAAACCTTATCGGGGAAGTGGAGTACGTTGGTCAGCAAATGGGGCGTCCTAGCAAGGACGGTACACAACTCCTCCAGTTCATCATTGGTAAAAAAGGAAGCGCAGTTGCAGGACAAGAGGATGAAAAACAGGCTCGCAAAACCTTCTCGCTTTTTCCTCGTGCCGATTCAAAGAGTACGAACGTGATACGCGGAACAGTCGAATGGCGTGCCAAACAGAAGCTTTCCATCATGACGAAATTTCTCGAGCGACAGGACGCTTCGGCAGAAACGGCGTTCAAGGACGGCATTGCTCTTCGTCTTACTGTCGCACCGAGCGACATGGTGCAGGTAGGCAAGAATCTAGCGCTCTGGCTGACCACTAATTTTTCAGCGCAGGGTCTCAAGTTTGAGAACGCCAATGCCTTCAGTGACACGGAATGGAAGGAGCTTGAGGAGAAGATGGCGCACGAGTCTCTCAAGCTCGCTTTTGCAGACTCACATAAAGGGAGCGGAATTTCGCAGGGCACCTACACGGCGTTCAAGCTCGTTGGTCGCATCTTTGTACCAACGGCAGGAAACCGCACGGGCGAACTTGAGCCGCGTGCGTTTGAGGTTCAGATTATCCCTGAGGGTGTTCACAACGAACGAAAGGGTCTTTCTCACGATATCTATGATGTGGTGAAGAAAGTCTCCGTGATGACTCGTTTATTCGGAGGATGTCCAGAGGATATCTTCCAGAAGTATGTAGAGGAGGCGGCGCGTCTTTCACGTCTTGAAGTTAAGAACGTGCACGAGCTCCTTACTCAGGACGGGCGCGTCCACAAGTTCGATAAGATGGTCGCGAACCCCAAGGTGTGGGATGAGTGGCTCGAAGCGGGCGTGCCAGGAGTGGCGGCCGAACGTCGCTTCTACAAGAGCATTCTTGATCGTCGGAAGAAGAAGGCTTAGTCACGCTCGACGTCGATGCGTGCGCTGTCGTCGTTGTTGCGTTCGTTGATTTCGTTCACGCTGTTGTTGTAGTCAACGGTAATCTCCATGCGGCGGTCGTCACCCTCGTCTGGATCATCAAAGCCTATGGTGTAGGTCTTGGAAGCTCCTGGCATGAGGGAGGTCTGCCAGCCTGAGGTATAGGTATCGTCATCGTTATCCTGCGTTGGGAGCTCTGCGCGGAAGCGCCAGAGGCCGGTGGCGTTGGTGCCGCCGTTGCGCACCGTGAAGCGGAAAGCACCTGCCTCTCCCTCAGGAACCTCGCGAGCCCTGCGGAAGGAAGATGCAGAAGAGGTGCGTAGGTACCCGACCTCGATAATTTCTACTGAAAGGTCCGGAAGACCGTACAGACGTGGCTGGTTGGTGTAGGTATAGGTGTAGGTTGGCTGGCGCACGATAAGTGGACCGCCAGTCGATGGGGGAGTAACAACCGCAGGAGTAGTAGTTGCCTCAGGAGTTGTTACCGGAGTCGTCGTTGCAGGAACTGGAACGAACACCGTAACGGTAGTGGTGGCCGTTGGCGCAGGAGCAGGAGTCTCAGGCTCGGAAGAAAGATACACTGCTGACGTAAGACGGGAGATGGTGTCTGGGACGAAGCGGGCGCCGTAGATAGCGAGCATGACGCCAAGGAAAATGAGCGCAATAAAACCAACAACGGCAAGGCCGTTGACTGCTGCGCGCCTGGCATGCTGCTGAACGCTCATATTTGGAGCGTGCTCGTCGGTGTGTGACGTATCCATAGTTAAATGCAGGCTACCACACGAAGTGATATTGTCAAGGGATGGGGCTCTATCCCCACGGTGTGGGTTGACAATAGTGTGTTTTGTGTGTCTAATCTAATACAGCATATGTCGACCCTGATGAAATACGTGATCAAGGCGGCCCGCCGCGCATACGCGAGGAAGTTTGAATTCCTCGGTGTGTATCTTGTGGTCTTTTTTGTTGGCCTGGTCATGCTCCAAGAGCTCGGCGTTGCGCCCTTTCAGCTTGCGCAGGCAGATAACCACGTACCGGTTCAGATAACTGAGACTGTAGCCGTGGTCAATATTCCAGACGAGGCGAAAAGCCAGAGCCCGAAGCGCATTGAGATTCCCAAGGTAGGAATCGAAGC
This sequence comes from Minisyncoccota bacterium, assembly GCA_018062165.1. Classification (GTDB taxonomy): domain Bacteria; phylum Patescibacteriota; class Minisyncoccia; order Phycocordibacterales; family Phycocordibacteraceae; genus C7867-001. Next base: position 10,399 of record JAGOSU010000003.1, on the reverse strand, counting down.
GTCGGTTGAGAATCCGGAGACCACCGACATTGCGTCTCTGGACGAGGCCCTTCTTTCCGGCACAGTGCGCTACCCAACGTCTGCCACCCTCGGCGAGGACGGCAATATGGTCATCTTTGGCCACTCAAGCCACCTCCCGGTGGTGCACAACCAGGCGTTTAAGGCCTTTAACGATATCGAGAAGCTTACGGTAGGGGACACGATTATCGTCTACGGCAGCACGTATCGTTACGTGTACGCGGTGGAGACGGTAGAGCAGGCAGATGCTGAGAGTGACCTTATTCCGCTTGATGTGGAGGGGGTCAAGCTTACGCTCTCAACCTGTGACACCTTCCGAGCCAAGAGTGCGCGTTTCGTGGTGACGGCGACGCTGGTCCTCACGGAGCCGATTTGACCGGATTCCTAGAGGTGCAATACTTATCTGCATAACCTAATTTAAGAACGTATGAGTGGACACAAACCATCGGGCGGCGGAGGGAGCCCAGATAGCCGAAGCTGGGGCAAGACTGTCTATAACCCAAGGCCGGATGGCGGATACACGCACGAGCACGAGAGTACGTACACAACACAACACGGAGGCGGTGAGAGCCACGGTAAGGGGGGAGACGGGTGTCTCAAGTGGGCGCTTGGTGGAGCTATCGCACTTGGTGTCGGGGTTGCGGCTGTCGCTTGGAACAAGGACGTCATAGGTGGATGGATAAACGAAGGAGTAGAAACGGAGGACGATGTTACTCCTGGAGATCCTCCCTCTACGACTTCTTCTGCTCCAACGGAACAAGCTCCTGCAGAGCCTGCGGCTCCCCACCTTGAAAGCTGGACACTAGAGGGCGACAGGCTCGCCGAGGTCATCGTTTCCGGACTTGATCCTCGTGGAGGACCCGTAGATATTGCAATTGTCTTCCAGACCGAGGAGAACCTCTTCGGGGAAGGGAAGGCGTGCTCCAGCATTGGTGCATGTCTCCTTCGTGATCAGGCAGTAAGCGATGTCGCTAATCGACACGGTCACACTGATACTGAGGCTGTCGTCATTACGGTGCCCGCTTCCCAGATTGATGCACACGGTATCCTTCGTTACGCGATTCCTCGCACGCTGAACGCCGGTGAGCACGAGGTAGACATGGGAGGTGATCAGAGCTGGATTGCCGTCACCCAAGAGCCGCTCAACCCGCAGCCCGGACAGGAGTTCAGGTACAACCTTGAGGAAACGGCTCCCCAGGGCGATGGCCGCCAGATGGAGTTCCCTAACCGGAGCACCTGGTAAAAATCGCTCTTCAGAGCTCCGAAAAGGGCCTCGGCACTTGCCGAGGCCCTTTTTCTGTGTGCTTGACAAAAAGAACGGTGTGTGCTAGTGTACATGTTATCTATGGAGCAATCCGTAGGGGCGGCCAAGACAGGCCATATTAATTACACACATTACAAACACACCATGGAACGCAACATCCAGAATCGCGTGCTCTCAGTTCTCGTCGCGCTCGTCATGCTTATCGGCGTTGGGTTCGTCCCTTCGTTCGCGCAAGCAGCAACCGGTAAGGACGCAACCCCGAGCGTATCAGGCGGCCTCACGTACCCCGGCAATACGCCGAGCTACACAGGTGGTATGACGTACCCTTCGTCGGGAAGTTCGGGCAGTCTCAACTATCCGTCCAACAACTACAGCTCTTCGAAGCCGAAGCCAAAACCCTACACTACCAACTCCTGCTACTCCTGCGGTTGGGGATCTTCCTATCCGAGCTCGTTCTCCTATGACCGTGATTCGTACTTCGCCCTTACGCTGGACTTCTCCGACAACGACATTGACCAGAGCGTGACGAACAACATCACGAACAACGTCATCGGAAACACCAACTCAAACATTGGTATTAACAACAGCCAGGAGACCAACCAGAATGCAGCCATCACGAACGGCCGCACTGAGCAGTCTCGCAGCGGGTACTACTCGTACTTTGACAACTTCTACAACGGTCGTTCTACCTCTGGTAACAGCAACAGCTCGAACAGCGGTCAGAACAACAACGCGAACCAGTCCAACATCTTCAATAGCTCGTCTAAGAGTGGTAGCCACAACGACGATGACGATGATGACAATGACGACCTTCGCTGTGAAATCGATGCCTCTGACACCAGCGTTGACGAAGGCGACCGCGTGACCCTCGAATGGGACACCGAAGGCGCTGACGATGCTCGCATCAACCAGGGAATCGGTTCTGTTGATGAGGATGGTGGTACTGAGCGTGTGAGGGTAGACGAGACCACGACCTTCCGCCTTACGGTTGAGAACGATGATGGCGATGAGGAGACCTGTTCAGTAACGGTTCGTGTCGATGATGAGAACGACTTCTCTTCAATCGTGATTGCTGATGAGCCAATCCAGCAGAACCCTTACAGCGCGGTCTACCTCTCTGACATCCCGTACACTGGTCTTGATCTCGGTCCCTATGCATGGGCGTACTGGGCAGCGATTGCAGGCCTTCTCGCCGCAGGTAGCTATGTCGTCTTCTTCATGGGCATCCCGTTCGTCCTTCGCCGCACCAGCGCGTCGATCGAGGAAGCTGAGGAAGAGATTGCTCGCGAAGATGGCATGCTCAAGTCAGCTATGACGCTCCCAGCTACGGTCACCACGACCACTGGCACGGCAGTCATCGCTTCTCAGTCGGATGTGCAGGACTTCGTTGAGGCTCTTGTGCACGCTGATGATGAGACCGCTTCGGAGATTCTTGAGGAGGCGACCAAGGATGGTGTATCCGCCTCGGTCTTCCTCAACCGTGCGAGTGCTCTCCTTCGCTCGGGCATTGAGGCCACCAAGGGTCTTGAGGCCTCGGTCATCGAGAACCTCGTGCTCTCGCTTGAGGCTGCTGCAAAGGCTCGCGCCTAAGCCGGCTTCTACCGAAAACGCCCCGCACACTGCGGGGCGTTTTCTTTTTACCCTACGCGCGTACAATAGGGGAATCTATGGTTGGAATCGCTCTGTACTGGGTAGTCCTTTTCATCTGGGCGGCGATTGTGACGTACTTCATCGTCTTCGACCTTATCCCGATGCTCACCGGGGAATGGCACCCCAAGCACGGACATCATCTTCCAGGAGGGGAAGCGCCTGAAGCTCCTCCAGGCTATTCAGTCTATGAGGGATTCCGTTCGTTTGCCGATAAGGACGGGAAGCTCACGACGGAGGACATCGTGAAAGGGCTCGCCCGCGAAGAGAAGGACGTATGACTCCGTTCGAGTGCGATGTATCCGAGGATAAGCGGACCCGGATAAGCCAAGCAGAGAAAGATAGCCGCCTTGAGCGTCGTCGCTTCGTACTGTCGTCCTCGCCCGAAATGCGTGAGAGGCTCGCAAATTTCAGGCGTGTCTTCGAAAATTTACAGAAGGAGCACCCTGAGCTTATCGGTGTGACGCTCTATGGTTCACAAACGAAAGGGTATGCCGATGAGAATTCTGATATCGATGGGTACGTGGTGATGGACTTTAACGTGGCCAAAGCGAACCACATGTCCCGCAGTGAGCTTTCCATACTGGTGAGGAGCGCGATGACACAGGAACTTGGCGTGTCGTCGAGCCATTTACATCTCATCCCGCACATGGTGACTCGTGAAGGAATTTCAAACCTTAAGACCCACAAGCTTTTTCATCTTGGCATCGGAAATGGTTTGCGTGAATACCGTGAGGCACTCATACGTTCGCTCGAATCGCGCGGTACCGAAGGAGAAGAGGATTGGCAGCGAATCGTCGGTGACTTAATCCTCCACGAGAATTACACCTTTTCCGATGGGCTTACCGAGAGGCGTATGGAGCTGTACCCGATGACACTTAAGCAAGCACGTGCGTACTTTCTCCCTGAGCGCAGAGAAGAAGAGTTTACGAGCGATTCTTGATCTCTTCTTTCACTAGTGTGAGGAATGCGTCGGTCGCCATGGCGTCCAGCTTTCCTTTGTCGCGGCTTTCCACTGTTACGGTACTAGCTTCAGCCTCCTGGTCGCCCACAACAAGCAAGTAGGGAATCTTCTCACCTTTTGCGTTTCTAATCTTTTTGCCGAGCGATTCGTTCGCGTCATCGACATCAGTGCGCACACCGGAAGCGTTGAGGTTTTTTGCAACCGCGTGTGCGTACTCTGCGTGCTTATCTGAGACGGGAAGTATGCGAGCCTGAATAGGAGCAAGCCACGTTGGAAAGGCACCTGCGTAGTGCTCAATCAAGATGCCCATGAAGCGGTCAGGGGAACCAACGAGCGCGCGGTGAATCATCACGGGTGTCTTCTTAGTTCCATCGTCTGCGGCGTACTCAAGCTCGAAGCGTGCTGGGATATTGCGGTCAACCTGAATGGTTGATATCTGCCACTCGCGGCCGAGGGCGTCCACCGCCATGATATCGAGCTTCGGTGCGTAAAAGGCTGCTTCTCCTTCAACTGGCTTGAAAGGAATACCGCTCTTTTCAATAATACGACGGAGCTCGCCTTCGGAACGCTCCCACTCAGCGTCTGTTCCAAGGTATTTCTCCTTGCGAGCCGGGTCACGCAGTGAGAGACGTACCCAATATTCAATGTGATAGGTCGAGAGTGCTTTCCGGATAGCAGTGAGTACCTTCTCTATCTCTTCCTCGATTTGGTCCTCACGGCAGAAGATGTGTCCATCGTCCTGAGAGAAGGAGCGCAGACGTGTGAGACCGGACAACTCGCCAGGGCGCTCGTCGCGATAGAGGACCGCGAAATCGGCATAGCGGATAGGGAGGTCACGGTAGCTGCGAGGCTCCGCCGCGTATATCTGCGTGTGCTGAGGGCAGTTCATCGGCTTGAGGAACATCTCATCTTCGACGTACTGGCTTTTCACCTGGAGCATGTCCTCCTTGTACTTATCGTAGTGGCCTGAGGTTTTGAAAAGCTCGGCTTTGTTGGCGTTTGGTGTATGTACTTCACCGAACCCGAGGTCAGCATTTAGTTCCCGAGAGAAGTCGATGATTGCTGAGCGAACAACGTTTCCTTTGGGGGTGAAGAGGGGCATACCGGAACCTACAAGCTCCGAGAACACGAACAGTCCCTGTTCGCGTCCTATCTTGCGATGGTCGCGCTTCTTGGCTTCCTCTCTGAGTTCACGGTATTTCTCAAGCTCCTCTTTGGTATCAAAGGCGAGACCATAGATGCGGGTAAGCATGGTGTTCTTCTCGTCTCCGCGCCAGTAGGCGCCCGCAATGCGGTCGAGCGCGAAGGAATCAGCAGTTATCTCCTTGGCTGGATTCTCAGAGTGTCCTCCACGGCAGAGGTCCCAGTAGTCGCCTGACTTATAGAACGAGACCTTGGCGCCATCTTTGGTGAACTCGTCGATAAGCTCGTGCTTATAGGGGTTGCCAGGATATTCCGCCTTGGCTTCCTCACCGGAAAGCTCAGAGCGCACGAACGCGGTCCAGGAAGGGAGAATCTCCCGCATGCGCTTCTCGATCCTCTCCAGGTCCTTCTCGGCCGGCTTGTTCGTTGGAAACTCGAAGTCAAAGTAGAAGCCGTTGTCGATGGCGGGCCCTATGGTGCGCTTAGCGTCGGGGTAGAGGTCGAGCACCGCTGCGGCAAGCAGGTGGGCGAGTGAGTGGCGTTTGTATTCAAGGTCCTGGTTCATAGTTCGTTAAGTATAGTCGATAAAAAATCCCCCGCTTCTGGCGGGGGAGTATTGGAGTAGACCACCGCCGAGCAGCTTAGCGCGTCGTGGTAGTGGTCGTTAGGATCATAGGCTCAAGTATAGGATGCCGCATAGGGTTGTCAAACGTAATTTAGATTGTGCACAACCTAATTGTTGCGCAAGGGTGGCGAAGGTCTATGCTTCAACTGTATGCCACTTTTTGAAGGTGAAGGCGCGCGATTCGAGCGGGAGGCGGCAGCGGCCGCTAAGCTCCAAGCGGAAGAAGAAGCGCAAGGGAAGTCCATGCTCGAAGGCAATGGTCTCGTCATCGGACAGTCGGGCGCCATGATGGTATTCCACGATCAGGAAGGCAAGAAGGTTGGAGGCGAATACCACAGCGTTCGATTCGACACAAAACTCAACGAGCTCATCGGACAGGTTGGAGCTACCGTCTACGTGCTTGACCCGAAGACCGGCTCACCTATTTCCAATAATTACGGTTCGCTAAGGGCAAAAAAGAACCTGAGAGGCAAGACTGAGTATCTTGAAGGATGGAATCGTCGTTACAAAATGTGGGAATCAGTACAGCGGTCTACTCCAGAGGAGGGGTTGCGAAGATTCGAGGAGGAGCGCGATCGAAAGATGGAGCGCTCACCGAGGAATTAGAGCGGCTTCAAGTCCTCAATCGCAAGCGTTGTCTCGCCATTGCGAAGGGACACTTTCCCCTTAAGCAGTACACAGGACCCCTCCACAAGAGCTGCTGATTGCTCTTTGAAGAGTTTGGGGAACACAACCGCTTCAATAGAATCAGTCTTGTCTTCAAATCTAACGAAGGACATCTTCTCGCCGTTCTTAGTAAGGATGGTGCGGACATCAGCGACGAGCGCAGGGAGGATGACGGGCAGACTCTGCTGCGGGTCTTCCTTAATCTTTGCAATGGTGAGCTTTGCTTTGGCGAGGTAGGCCGCATGAGAATCAAGCGGATGGCCGGAGACATAAATACCAAGCAGCTCCTTCTCCCAATCCAACTTGTCTCGAAGCGTCGTCTTCTTGTCGCTTTCAGGAAGAGTGAGTACTGGTGCAGCTGAGGCGAAGAGTGCGTCCTGGGTTGGGGCGCTGGTTGCGTCGCGGTGGAAGGTGAGCAGCGTCTCGATGTGGGTGAGGAGACTCAAGCGTTCCCCGAAGCGGTCGAGTGCACCACACTTGATTAAGGACTCAAGTGACTTGCGGTTGAGGTTTCGGCTTCCGATACGCACCAGGAAATCGGACAGTGTGGTGAAGGCGCCATTCTTCTCACGCTCCTCAATAATGGCCTCAGAGATACCTTCACCGAAGTTCTTGATAGAGGAGAGTCCGAAACGGATGGTGTCCTTAGCTTCTCCGGCAACGGTGAAGACGGCCTTTGATTCATTCACATCCGGAGGAAGTACTGGGACTTTAAGACGCTCGCATTCGGCAACCATAGTGGCAATGGAGTCGGTATCGCCAGAGTCTGCGGTAAGCACGGCCGCCATGTATTCGACGGGGAAGTTCGCCTTCATGTAGGCGGTCTGGTACGCGACTTTTCCATAAGAAGCAGCGTGCGCTTTGTTGAATCCGTAGGCGGCAAATGGCTCGATGAGCTTCCAGATGGCTTCCGCTTTCTCCTTCGAAAGCTTGCCGAAGTTCATGAATCCGGCGACCAGCTTCTCCTTCTGCTCCTCCATCTGCTCGGGAATCTTCTTACCCATAGCCTTGCGAAGGGCATCCGCTTCAAGCCAGGTGTAGCCCGCAAGCTTGATGGCGGTGAGGAGGACGTCGTCCTGGTAGACGATGAGACCATGGGACTCTGAGAGGTACTCCTTCATGCGCTCGTCGATGAAGCGAACAAGCTTCGGGTTTCGCTTGCGTTCAACATAGGCGGGAATAGTTTCCATCGGTCCCGGGCGATAGAGCGCCACCATAGCGTTGATGTCGTGGATGGTCGTCGGACGGAGCTCCTTGAGGTAGCGCGTCATGCCGGAACCCGCGAGCTGGAAGAGTCCTTCGGTGTCGCCTCGAGCGAGCATGGAGAATGTCTGCGCATCGTCGAGCGGAATCTTCTCGATATCAATCCATAAATCCCGAGACTCTTTTACGCGCTCCACGGAGTCAGCAAGAATGGCGAGGTTCTTGATGCCAAGGAAGTCGAACTTAAGGAGTCCCACGCCGCCGTACTCGTCCGTGATGGAGTACATGTCGTACTGGGTGATAAGGGCTGCGTGATCGTCATCACTCTTCGGGTCGTACTGCAGTGGTGCCCATTCAACCAGAGGAGAGGGAGCGATGACCACTCCTGCGGCATGCACACCCACGTGGCGCACGCAGCCTTCAATGCGGCGCGCAAGGTCGATGACCTCGCGCGCATCCTCATCCTCGTCGTAGAGACTCTTCAAATCCTCCTCAAGGGTGAGCGCACGGTCGATGGTCATGGGGAAGCCCTGTGAGCCTACAGGAATGAGTTTTGCGATGCGGTCGCCAGTGCCGTAGGAATGCCCGAGTGCTCGCGAGACGTCGCGCACGGCAGCTCTCGCCATCATGGTGCCAAAGGTACCAATCTGCGCGACGCGGTCAGCACCATACTTTCGCTTTGCGTACGCAATCACTTCACCACGACGGTTGTCGGCGAAGTCCATGTCGATGTCAGGGGCCTTCGGACGTTCAGGGTTCAGGAAGCGTTCAAAGGGAAGCTTGTAGAAAATAGGGTCGACGTTGGTCACGCCAACCAAGTAGGAAATAAGTGAGCCGCCTGCCGAGCCTCGGGTGGTAGTAAGGATGCCTTCCTTTCTCGCGAAGGTGAGGAGGTCTGACACGATAAGGAAGTAGGGAGCGAAGCCTTTGTCTGCAATAACCTTGAGCTCATACTCAATACGTTCCTCAACTTCTGTGGTCTTCTCCATCCCACGCATGGAAAGCCCTGCCTGTGCTTTTGCACGCAGCTCCTCGTCGTGTGTCTTTCCGCTCTCCACCTTGAACTCGGGGAACACCCATTCGCCGAGTGTGAACTCGATGTGGCAGCGCGCTGCGATCTCGCCGCTTCGCCCCACTGCGTCCGGAATATCCTTGAACCACGCCTTCATCTGCTTCTCAGGAACGAAGGAGAAATCCTCTTCTTCGTTAAAGCCTTTCTCACCATGCTGGATGCGGCGCATCACTGAGCAGGCTTCGCGGTCGTCAGGGTCGAGGTAGTAGACGTCGTGCTGGGCGACAAGCGGAACGCCGGAAGATTTCGAGAGTTCCTTGAGTGCCTCCATCTTCTTCTCGTGTCCGTCGACTTTCGGGTGGTGCGTAATTTCTAGGAACACATTGTCTTTGCCGAAGATGCTTACGTACTCTTCCAAGAGAGCAGCGGCAGCTTTGAGGTCGCCGCTCGCTACCGCCTGCACGACATCACCCGAGAAGGAGGGGATGAGCGCGATGACACCCTTCGAGTGCTGCTTCAGGAGTTCCTTATCCATGCGCGGCTTCTCATAGAGTCCTTCAGTGAAGGATTTCGTAACGAGTGCGAGCAGGTTCTTGTAGCCTTCAATGTTTTCGGCCAAGAGCACGAGACGAGAGCGACGCTCGTCTCGGTTCTTCTCAAGACGCGAACCAGGGGCGATGTAGGCATCGACGCCGAGGATGGGATTTATCCCGGCTTTGGTCGCAGCTTTGTAAAACTCAATAGCGCCATGCAGGTTCCCGGCATCAGTTAAGGCAAGCGCCGGCATGCCTGCTTTCTTTGCGGCTCCTACGAGCTCATCGAGCTTAGGCAGGGCCTGGAGGAAGGAATAGTGGCTGTGGGTATGGAGGTGCACGAAGCTCATAGGCACAGGATAGCAAGGTAAGGGCCACTTGGTATACTGGGGAGACATTACACATAAGCCTTACACCTATGGCAGGAGACAATGGCGAAAGAGGAGTCAATATGCCGAGGAGGGATGAGACGGCTGAGGAGGGCGAGCCCCTCGTGTTGAGCACGACGCCAGAACAGCGAGCAGAGCAACTCACTGCGCAGATAGAGCAGCTACGGAAAAACCTCTTTCCACCAAAAGGAGCGATTAAGAAGCTCGAGGAGGAGCTAGCTCTGGTACTTAACCAGATCGAAGGAGGGGAGTAAGTATGCGCATACTCGGCGTCGATGAGGCAGGCAGGGGGCCGCTTGCGGGCCCGGTCGCCGTCGGTGTCGTAATGGCAGAGGAAGGATTTGATTTTCTCGGAACATTTCCGGGACTCAATGACTCCAAGAAACTCTCTGAAAAGAAACGGGAAGCGTTGTTTGAACTGTTGCTCGCCTGCGACCAGGTTTCCTTCCGTGTGAAATCAGTGGATGCGCTGACTATAGATACGGTAGGTATCGCTAAGGCAGTGCGAAGCTCGGTGCACGCCGGCATTCGCGACCTCGCACCGGAGCCTATGGATGTCCGGGTGTATCTCGACGGTTCGCTCTCAGGACCCGAGGAGTATGAGCAGGAGACGGTCATCGGAGGAGATGCACTCATTCCGGCGATTATGCTCGCCTCGGTGGCTGCTAAGGTCACCCGGGACCGCCTCATGGTCCGGCTTTCAGGAGAGTACCCGGAGTACGATTTCGCCAAGCATAAGGGGTATGGGACTCCAGCCCACCAAGCCGCAATTAAGAAGTATGGGCTTTGTGACCTGCATCGCCGCTCGTTCTGCCGCAATTTTGCATAAAAGGGGGTAATAAGGTAAGGTAGCGCCTATGTCTATACGGATGCGCCACACGAGCTCCCATACGAAGAATCGTAGGAGTCATCATGCCCTCAAGAACAAGAAGATT
>JAGOSU010000002.1 GCA_018062165.1 Minisyncoccota bacterium | reverse complement strand
GCACCTTCCTTAAGCGCGAGCGTCTCCGGAGAGAGGCAGCCGCGTTTGAGCGCTTCGATAAGCGGTGGCGCACCCTCATCCTTCATACCGTAGATATGCACGTTTCCCGTAAGTTCCTCAAGCTTCTTGTCATTGATGCGGTCCACATCTTCGTTGTGCGTGAAGAGAATCGGCGTGTTCTCAGTCACCTCCTCGCTTTCGCGCGTAAGCAGCGTCGAGATATGCGACTGGTCATGAGTACCTGCGCGGATGGCACCGAGGATAGTAAGAAACGCAGGGTCGTCCTGACGAAACTGTTCAGAGAGATAGCACACAATCGGATTTAACTTTCCCCAGACCGAAGACTCAAACGCAAAGGTAGTTTCCTGTTTGGAGTTTGAGACCGGAGGGAGCTGAAAGAAGTCACCAACGAGCACCACTTGCATACCGCCAAAGGGAAGTTGATTGTGCCTGACTTCCCTTGCAACCGCATCGATAATTTCAAGCACTTCACCCGAGAGCATGGAGACCTCATCGATAATGAGCACGCGAGTCTTCTGTATCCTGCGTGCTACATGTTCCTTTGACGCAACACGGTCAACGAGCTCAGGAGTCAGCTCGTGCGCAATGCCGATTCCGCTCCAGGAATGAATAGTCATGCCGCGTATGTGCGTGGCAGCGATACCGGTAGAAGCCGTGATAGACGGCTCAATGCCGTGTGAGCGCAGCCAGCTCACATAGGCATTTACGGTGTGCGTCTTCCCGCTTCCCGGCTCTCCGGTCAGGAAGACGTTCGCACCAGTCTTAAGGATGTTAAGGGCTTCTGCCTGTAGCATGGACGGGTATTGTATCAGTTATACTTTCCTCATGAGTGAACATCTACGTTCGGAAGAAGAGCTTGAGGCCCTGCTCGCAGAGGCTGCGACGCGAGTGCCCCTTGGGCTCTACAAGCATTACAAAAACGGCAACCAGTACCTGGTAACTGGGTACGCGTACTCTCGCTACGGAGAGGAGGTGTGCGTTCTCTATACGGCGCAGTACGGGAACTATCTTCCGTTCGTCCGCACCGTCACTGAGTGGTTCAAGCCAGGAGAGGGCGGCAAACTGCGATTCCAGAAAATATGAACAAAGAAGGTCCTGACCCACGAGAGGCGTTACCCAAACATCGGCGTACTCTTACGCAACTTGCCCGTATTCTCAATGCTGCAGGTGAAGCGAGCGAGCTTCCCTTGTCTCCGGTATATACCGGAACATACGTCACTACAAAAATTACACCGTATCTCGACATGCTTCCAATCAAGCGCGACAAACTGGACGTAAAGGACGGAGCGCGATACGTCGAAACGTTCGATATGCGTGATCAGCGCACAATTATCGAACACATGATTTCTGTGTGGCCTAGTCGAGTTGTGGCTCGAAAGAATTTGCCGGCAGAATTACGAAAAATACTAAAAACCGCTCGGGAGCGTTGGCTTACTGAAGCAAAAGTTCGTATTGTCAGCAGCGAATTCCTCGATTAATCCTCTGTGGTGTACTCGTCCCACGCCTTTGCCTCTATCGTCTTCCCGTTCATTTCCTCAAGTGCGTTAATGAATCCTTCCGCAAGCTGACGGTTGGTGATGAGTGGGATGTTGAGGTCAACGGCCTTGCGACGGATGACGAAGCCGTCAGAGAGCGAGCCCTTTGAATTCTCTGGGCGCGCGAGACCTCGCGCAGCAATGTTGATGATGAGATCGAGCTTCCCAGAATCAAGGAGCGTCAGCACGTTCGGGTTGCCGCCACTCTTAATCTTGTAGACACGCTCGCACGGGATGTTGTTCTGCTTGAGGAAGTCTGCGGTGTGTTCCGTAGCGTAGATATGAAAGCCCATGCGATGGAGCGTCTCAACCGATGGCAGGAGCTTTATCTTGTTTTCTTCTTTACCAAGCGACACCAATACATTCTTCTTAGGAAGTTTGAACCCTGCGGCCATCATGGACTTCAAAAGCGCCTCTGCATAGGAGTCGCCAAACGCTGCGACTTCCCCAGTGGAAGCCATCTCCACGTACGAGAGCGGGTCTGCGCCCTTGATGCGACCGTAGGAGAACTGCGGTGACTTCACGGCGACATAGTCGAGCTCAAGCGTGCGGTACTCACCGGTGATGTCCTGCCCAAGCATTGCTTGAACTGCGAGCTCAATGAAGTTGTAGCCCGTTACCTTCGAGACGAAGGGGAACGAGCGAGAGGCACGAACGTTGCATTCAATGACCTGCAGCTTGTTGTCTTTGGCCAGGAACTGCATGTTGAATGGGCCAGTAATATTGAGCTCCTTAATGATGCCCTTGGTGATGGATTTGGCACGTCTGATGGTCTCTATGTAGGTGCGCTGTGCCGGAAGCACGAGCGTCGCATCACCCGAGTGCGTGCCTGCGTTCTCGACGTGCTCGGTAATCGCGTAAATCTTGAGCTTGCCGTTTTGTGCCACACCATCTATCTCAATCTCGCGCGCGTTCTCGATGAACTTGGAGATGACGATGGGATGATCGCTTGAAACCCCCACCGCTTTCTCAAGGAACTTAATAAGACCCACCTCATCAAGCGCAACGCTCATAGCAGCCCCTGAGAGGACGTAGGAAGGGCGTATAAGTACCGGGTAGCCCATCTTAGCCGCCATGCGAGCAGCCTCGGCAGGAGTCGAGAGTTCTGCCCACTCAGGCTGGTCAATCCCAAGCCTATCCAGAAGCGCAGAGAAGATGTGGCGGTCTTCTGCGCGGTTGATGTTCTTCGGACTCGTCCCCAGAACCCTCACACCGTTCTCGAAAAGCTTGAGCGCGAGGTTGTTTGGAATCTGTCCGCCGGTCGAGACCACCGTGCCCTTTGGCTTTTCAAAGCCCACGATGTCGAGCACGCGTTCAAGAGAAAGCTCATCAAAGTACAATCGGTCACTCATGTCGTAGTCAGTCGACACGGTCTCAGGGTTGTAGTTGACCATAATGGTCTCATACCCCTTGGCCTTCAATGTCTTAAGTGCTTCGACACTCGACCAATCAAACTCAACAGAGGAGCCGATGGAGTAGGAGCCAGAACCCAGCACCATGACGCTCTTCTTGCCTGGCTTCACATCATCCTCCGTGCCGTGATAGGTAAGGTAAAGATAGTTAGTTTTTGCTGGCACTTCTCCTGCAAGCGTATCGATTTGCTTGATAACCGGAAACACCTTCAGGCGACGGCGCAGTGTGCGAACTGCCTCTTCGGTCTTGCCTTTGATGGTTGCGAGCTGAATATCGGAGAAACCGTTCTTCTTAGCTTCGATGAGAAGGTTCTTGGTAAGTGGCTTACGCTTAATCTTCTTCTCGAGCTCAACAATGTGCTCAAGTTTCCTCAGGAACCAGAGGTCAATGTTTGAAAGCTGGTGAATCTTCTCAACCGTAGCGCCTTTCCGGAGCGCTTCGGCAATCGCAAAGATGCGACGGGTCGTCGGTTCTTTAATTTCCTTGAGATAGTCATCGAACTTATAGCGCTTGCTGCGTTGGGCTGTGAAGCCATCGGCACCAATGTTGAGCATGCGTATGCCCTTCTGCAATACTTCTTCAAACGAGCGTCCAATGGCCATGACCTCACCGACTGATTTCATCTCCGTACCAATACGCGGTGCAGCGTTGCCGAACTTATCCAAATCCCATCGCGGCATCTTGATAACGATGTAGTCAAGTGCAGGCTCGAAGCAAGCAGTGGTCGTTCCGGTTACGGAGTTCTTGAGCTCTGGAAGCACATACCCGAGCGCAAGCTTAGCCGCAACGAAGGCGAGTGGGTAGCCGGTCGCTTTAGAGGCAAGCGCAGAAGAGCGGGAAAGTCGGGCATTTACTTCAATCACACGGTAATCTCCCGTCTTTGGATGAAGCGCGTACTGGATGTTGCACTCGCCCACGATGCCAAGGTGTCGGATGGTCTTAATCGCCACCTCGCGGAGCATGTGGTACTCGGCGTTGGTGAGCGTCTGCGAAGGAGCGACGACAATGGACTCTCCCGTGTGCACGCCCATCGGGTCGAGGTTCTCCATGTTGCACACCGTGATGCAGTTGTCGTCCTTGTCGCGGACCACCTCGTACTCCACTTCTTTCCAACCGAGAAGATACTCTTCAATCAACACCTGCTTGTTGGTGTGGAAGACGTCAGTGAGCTTGTCGACAAGCTCCTTCTCGTCACGCACTAAGCCAGAGCCCTCACCGCCAAGCGCAAACCCTGAGCGCACCATGACCGGGTAGCCAATCATCGCTGCAGCCTTTCTGGCTTCTGCAACGTTTGCCGTTGCCTTGCTGCGCGCAGTCTTTACTTGTATCTGGTTCAGTCTCTTTACGAAAAGTTCACGGTCCTCCGTGTCGCGGATAGTGGAGACCGGAGTACCAAGTACGCGCACACCATACTTCTTCAGCACCCCACTCTTCTCAAGCGCGAGACCAAGGTTGAGCGCCGTCTGCCCACCAAACGATAGGAAGATGGCATCAGGGCGCTCCTTCTTAATGACCTCTGTTGCGAAGTGCTCAGTGAGCGGAAGGAAGTACACACGGTCGGCAAGTCCTTTGTCCGTTTGCACGGTCGCAATGTTTGGGTTGATGAGCACTGATTGGATTCCCTCCTCCTTAAGCACCTTGATTGCCTGGGAGCCGGAATAGTCGAACTCACCCGCCTGCCCTATGCGGAGTCCTCCCGAACCGAGAATGAGTACTTTCTTGGGCTTCATACGCGTTTCTTTTTAGTTTTCATCACGTCCTTGAGGAAGTCTTCAAAGAGCCAGTGCGTGTCGGTAGGTCCCGGGCATGCTTCCGGATGAAACTGAACAGCCCTAAACGGCTTCTTCGTGTGTTTGATTCCTTCGACACTGCCGTCGTTGGCGTTCGTAAACCAAATCTTCCACTCCTTAGGGAGCGACTTCGCATCTACCGCATAGCCGTGGTTCTGGCTCGTTATGTAGCAGCGCTTGCCTGCTACACATGGTTGGTTCTGTGCGCGGTGCCCGTACTTGAGCTTGTAGGTCTTTCCTCCTGCTGCGAGTGCAAGCATCTGGATACCGAGACAAATACCAAGAATTGGCTTATCACCCTTTAGTGCCTTTTTTACGTTCTCAACGGTTGCGGTGCACTCCACCGGGTCACCCGGACCATTGCTGAGCACGACGCCATCGTACTTTTCCTGCGTGAAGTCGTAATCCCACGGTACGCGGATAACGGTGGTGTCAGGAGTCAGAATAGAGCGCATGATGTTTTCCTTCGCGCCACAGTCCACAAGCACAATGCGCACCGGCCCGTTCCCATACTCTTTCTTCTTCTTAGGGCTCACGATAGCAACCTGGTTTACCTTGTTGGAGTCGACAAACTTTCCTTTCTTAGTACCCCCAAGCTGACCAAGCATGACGCCCTTCTCGCGAAGTACTTTGGTGATGGCACGGGTATCCACCCCAGTGATAGCCGGGACACCTGAGCGCTTCAACCAGGACTTCAAGGACTCCTTCGCGTCGTGATGAGAATACTCGTCGCAGTACTCGGAGACGACAAGTCCTGCCGCGTGAATCTTCTCGCTCTCAAACTGCTTCTCATTGGGTACTCCGTAGTTACCAACAAGCGGATAGGTGAGCACCACTATCTGGCCGGAGTAGGAAGGGTCAGAGAGCGTCTCGACGTAGCCCACCATTCCGGTGTTGAAGACCACCTCTCCAGAAACAGCGACGTTGGCGCCAAAGCTCTCTCCCTCGAAGCTCGAACCGTTCTCTAAATAGAGCTTCATGGCAGGGTAAAAAAATACACCTCCTGCGAGGTGTTTCGATTTAATGCCGTGGAGGTCATTAAAGCCCTAGTATAGAGCAATACGAAGGGGTGTCAAACGGGGATGCTACTATTTCCCTATGCCAGACGAGAAGGTACCTACTCCAGGGAATGCCATCAATGACGCAGAAGTCGCAAGCATGATTGCACGTGGGGAAGAGTTGGGTGAGAACCGGAATACCCTTACCGCACACATGCGTCAGAAAGGCATGCTCATCTTTCCTACGCTGACCGAAGAAGAGCGCCGTTCAATCAAACACCCCAATAAGCACGACGCTACCGCAGTAGGCGCCTTCCTCTACAAACACAGCAAACTTCCCTTAAGTCCTTTCGCAGCAGCAATCGCCGCGCAGCGTATTCTCTATCCGAGTACACGTAAATACAGCACGAAGCCCGAAGATGCGAAGGACGGATGGTTCGACTAGAAATGCTATTATCGCCACATGAATGCGACCGAAGGAGTATCAGAGCTTCCAGATCGAGAGGAATATCCCTTTGCAGATTGGCCACCTACACCTCCTATTGGCCAGCTTCCCGTTGAGGAACTGAGGCCACGCAAAGAAGACGGGACTCCTCTTGAAGGCAAGGAACTCCTTGACCATCTCTACGGTCTTCTGTTGCGACGTTGGGCACTCACAAAGGCAGATGTTTTCAATGAGAGTGCCTGGATGATTACTGGAAAAATTAATAGCAACCAGAAAATTCCTGAAGAATGGTTCGTACAACTGGTTATTCTCACGCTTGAAGGAAAGGGACCGAGCGAAATTGCCACTGTGTTTGGTGTTGACCTTCTCTCCGATGAAGAGTTGGAAATGAACGGGGACTACATAGGACCCGACCCTGACCTCATTTCGCAGCACAAGAAATACAAGCTCTCCCCTCTTGCAAAAGAAATTGGTAATTATGTGCGGAAAACCGGCAAAAAATTGCAACTATTGTCATTCCCAGAACTAGACCCACAGACTGGAAAAGAGACGCGTACGAGCACAATGATTGAAGAGATGTGTAAAAAATTTGGTCTTCAGCATCGAATTCAACTTTTTAATATCGCAAGTGATTCGCTTCCACAGAAAAACGGAGAGGGGTTTTACGATTTCGACACGGCAATTGACGTTCTCTATCGTTCAATTATCAAAGAACAATCAGACCCAGATATTGAAGCGCATATAATCAATCAAAGCCCTAAGTCCTACAAACCGAGCGTTAAGCCAGGCAACAACATTGCTCAACTTCGACACAATATTCTCTCAAATAGAGTTCTTGAACTTAGGGAGTGGAAGAAAACGCTCAAACTCGACAAAGCGAGTGCATACGATATTGCCGCTAAGTTACTCGCTGGCGAAACGTATACACACATTGCTAAGGAATATTCAAAAACAAGCCCAGATAAGACGGAACCGACCGTTGGCAACTTTGTTCATAGGCAAGGAGGTAAAGCGCTTGCGAATTTGAGCGAAGACGACATCGAGGCACTTTTCCCAAGACCTAAAGGTGCGTGGTCACTTAACGTGGCAGCGTTCCTCTTCTACTACGGCAAGGTTACCCGCAGTGAAGCAATAGATACGGCTGCCGCCATTCACCACAGAAGCGCTCACGCTTCCACAGACAAGTAGTTACTCAATCACCTCCGAAAGAGAGTGCGGCCTTCCCTCAACCGTTGAAGCGAGTGTCACGCGAATGAACTTCGCTTTCTTCTGGAACTCCGGAATATCCTTGGCACCGACGTAGCCCATAGCAACCTGCACGCCTGAGGCAATTTCCGCGACCACATCCTCTGCGGTTCCCTTTACCGGAACGAGACCAACAACACCTTCTGGTACTGCCTTGCGACCCTTGGTGAGATAGCGCTGGCTTCCTGAGTCTCCACCGATGACTGGCTTGGAGCCCATGCCGCGGTATTCCTTAAACTTCTTTCCGTTCTTTGTAACAATGCGTCCTGGAGTTTCAATGGTTCCTGCAAAGAGGTTGCCGCTCATGACAGCAGAAGCGCCTGCGGCAAGCGCCTTAGCGATATCTCCAGTGGTCTTCATGCCTCCGTCAGCAATAACCGGGATGCCTGCCTTCTTGGCAACCTTCACGACATCCATAACGGCAGTCAACTGCGGCATACCAACTCCAGACACAAGGCGCGTGGTGCAGATGGAGCCCGGACCGACGCCCACCTTAAGTCCATCAGCAAAGTTCATCTTGATGATGTCAGCAGCAGCTTCTGCAGTTGCGATATTGCCAACAATCATCTTCACCTTCTTAGGGAGCTTTGCTTTGATGGCCTTAGCAGACTTGAGCACCTTCATGTTGTGACCGTGTGCACAGTCGATGATGATGACGTCTGCTCCATTCTTTGCGAGCAAGAGTGCACGCTCCATATCAAACGGTCCACAGGCAGCAGCCACTAGCACCCCAGCCTTCTTAACCTGAGCCACCATCTTTGCCTGCTCCTCCTTGGTGCAGTTGCGATGGAGTACACCGAGCGCGCCAGCCTTGGCTACCGCAATAGCCATCCTCGCGTCAGTGACGCGATCCATAGCAGCAGAGAGCACTGGCACTCTAAGAAAAAGGCCGCGACAAGCGGCAGAGCCGACGACGGCCGCAGAAGGCTCAATAGCGCTTCTCGCCGGAGCGATGAGCACGTCGTCGAAGGTATACAAAACCCGTTCCATGAACCACTATAGCACACCCATTACTTTGTCAAAAGCCTGTGGACAAGTATTCGAGCAACTCCTCAGCGTGTTTTGGTGGCTTTACGTTCTCAAAGATCTTTATAATCTTCCCCTGAGGACCAATCACAAAGGTGGTCCGCCTGATGCCCATATACTTCCTCCCCATCATCTGCTTCTCTCCCCAGACTCCATAGGCGTTCACCATCTTCTTCTCTTCGTCTGAAAGAAGCGGAAAGGGAATAGAAAACTTGTCACAAAACTTCTTGTGACTCTTCACACTGTCTGCTGATACACCTATTACTTCAGTACCGAGCTTCTGAAACTTCTTGATGGAGTCCCCGAGCACCTGCGCTTCTATGGTGCAGCCTGGTGTGTCGTCTTTTGGATAGAAGTAGAGCACCAAGCGCTTCCCTATGTAGTCAGACAGAGAACGAACCGTTCCGTCCTGATCGGGAAGCGAGAATCCTGGCGCTTTGTGTCCTTCCTTAGGCATGGTGTGGTGCTAGTTGTTTAGAGAATAATACAATCCAGGCGCAGAAAATAAGGATGCCGCCTGCGATGAATGGCGCAGTAATGCCAACAATGCCTGTGGCAAACCCCGCAACGATAGGCACCACTCCCTGCGAGAAAGCGATGAGCGAGCTGTTAATGCCAAGCGCTGCTCCTTGTTTCCCTGGTCCAACACCTTTGCTTACGAGTGCTGTGATGTTCGCGATGGAGAGCCCGTGCGAAATAGCGAAGAGCGGGATGATGGCATACAGCAGCGGAACCGTAGGCATGTACGGCTGAATGACGAGTGCAAGCGCAACTAGAAGGAGCGAATACTTCAATATTTGTAACTCATTGAAGAGCTTGGTCATGAACCTAAGAATAACGAGCTGGGTCAGCACAATCCACACACCCATGACGCTAAAGAAGGTGCCTACTTCCCCTTCAGAGAGTCCGAATCGATTTACGAGCATGATGCCGAAGAAGCTTGTCATGAAGGCAAAGCCACACATGTAGAAGAAGCTCGTGAGGTACACCGGGCGAGCATCTTTGTCGTTAAAGGCTGCCTGAATGTTCCTAATGCCCTTGAGGGGATGGAAGCGGTGCTGTTCTTCCTTTGATACCTTATGCGTCTCCGGCATGAAGAGTGCGAGTGAGAGGAGGTTCAGCACACCCAGGGCACCCGCAAACCAGAACGGCGCAGACGCGCTTCCCGTTGCCCCGGCAATCCAGCCGCCGAGCAAGGGGCCGATAATAAACGCAATACCGAAGGCCGCACCAATGAGACCGAAGTTCTTTGCACGGTGCTCAGGGGCCGTCACATCGGCAATGGCAGCTTGCGCAATAGAGAAGTTTGCAGCGGCGAATCCTCCTACGATGCGGCTTATAAAGAGGAGTGCGAGCGAGCCTGTCTCAATACCAAACCCAAAACACAGCTGCGAGATAGCAAGCACACCCACACCCAAGAGAAGGAGGCGCTTCCTTCCATACGCGTCCGAGAGTTCCCCCAGTAGCGGAGCGGCGATGAATTGCACAATCCCGTAGAGGGCGGTAACCACACCAGCGATGATGAACTGCATCTGCATTGAGTAGCCATGCAAGAGGAAGTCGGGTGCCGTAGGGTCAGTAAAGATAATCGGAATGATGGGAATCAACATCCCAATACCGATCATGTCGATTAAGAGCGTGATGAAAAGAATGGGGATGATGCGCTTTTCCATGAGACGAGATAGTACCACGCAAAAAGCCGCTGGGATTTCCCAGCGGCTTTTTGTTTTCCCTTAGTTAGGAGTTGGTTCTCCTTCCGGAGCATCACCTCCACCGAGGTTCACCTCAATCGCATTGTTGTCTTCAGTTGGTGCTGGAGCAGACTGGTTGCTGGTGAAGTACCAGACGCCAAAGCCGACCAAGAGCACGAGAATAATAATCAGAATTGTGTTTGTGGTGTTCATAGGATAAGTATGCGCCTTACGCACGTCGCTTCCTACTGGCAGCAGTGGATTTCTTTGTGCTTGTCGTAGCACGCTTTGTAGCAGCTCGCTTCACCGGCTTACGTTCAGCCTGCATCTTCTTCCAGTTAGCTTTAAGCTCCTTTGTAGCAGCCCTGAGGTCTGCTGCGGATACTCCGCGAACGCCGTCATAGATTTCAGCTGCCTCATCTACTGCGCGAGCAATAGCCCTCGCGTCAATCTTCTTAAGCGTCTTTGCGCGCTTCACCACTTCGCGCTTGAGACCTTTAGCCCATGTGCTCGCAGCTTGGCGGTGCTTCTTAGCATCTTTGCTCGCATAGAAATAATAGCCAGCTCCTGCCGCCGCAGCTGCGAGCGCCGCCGCACCGATGCCTGCCGCCATTTTGCCATTGTTGTTATTTTTTCGTGTCGCCATGCGTGTGTAGTTAGCTAGTTAAGATTTGGATTTTCTCTTTTTCCCGAGACCACCAAAAAACCCGACAATGTGCCTGAGCTTTAGTCCCTCCTTCGATACTTTTTCTCTCAAATGAACAAGGTCTTCGCGCACCAATTCAGTTTCTTTCTCAGCAAGTAGCACAATGCGCTCAAGAGACTTCAAGATGCTGAGCATCCGCATCAGCACTAGACTTACCAGTACCGTAAACGTAAGCACCGCTACGGTCGTGACCGCGAAGAACACGTCCATCTTGAGAAAGTCATCCATAGAGAGTGCCCTCGAGAGGACCATCGTACTGTGCCCTAGTGTTCATGAAGGTCGGATGAGGTTAACGCTTCATTTTTGCCAATTCAGCCTGTAGTTCCTTCAAAAGATCGGTAAGTACGCGTATGCGAACTTCATTTGAAAACTCTTTCGTAAGACGCGGGAAAGGATTAAGTGCTTTGCGGTTCTTACGTATTTCGAAGTGAAGATGCGGAGCTCCGCCTGAAGCGTTCCCCGTATTGCCTACATAACCAAGAATATCTCCGGCCTCGACTTCCGTTCCAGCCTTAATGCCGTCAGCAATGCTGTCGAGGTGGTAGAAGTTCATGGTTTCCCCTCCTGGGTTAGCGGTCGTGACATAAACACCTGAACTTGAGCCCTCTCCAGTACGCACGACCACTGCCTCAGTGGGTGAGGAGACGATGGCGCCTCTAGGGGCCATGATGTCCTCTCCTTCGTGCTCTCGGGCTCCGCCATCACGAGGGTCACCAAAGTTCGGCCATATGTTCTTGAGCCCTACGCCAATAAGGATAGGAATAGGAAGTTCCTCAACTTCATCGTCATCGAGCTTGTTTACCTTCCTTTGTATGGAGCTTGAGTAGCCCGTACGGCGTGAAGAACGGCTATAACGATCATTGTCTTCATCTTCTTCATCATCATCATTTAAGGCAGAGAAATACCCTACTGGGGGCTGATCATACGCTGCGGCTGCGGGAAGCGCTGGCACGAAGCCAGCGAGAAGCGCGAGGGAGAGCCCGAGGGCTGTCCCCGCCTTCATGAAAGGGGTGGTAGTCATGGTGTGTATATAGACAGAAGACGCATGAAGGATGCGTGTATTACGAACTGTGCGTTTTCTTTCCTGCCTGAAGACGGTTGAGGCGTTCCTCTGTCTCCGTTATGCGATCGTGAAGTGTTGCGATAAGGGCTGGCTGTTCTTCGATGAGCTTTTCTAAACGTTTCGCACGCATTCGTACCGCACTCAAATTCTTGGTGAGTGTTTTGCGTGCGTTTTGCTGTCCGCGTGCGGTACGTATGTTCAGCACTTCTGTTCTCTCTTTAATTAAATTGAGTGCCCTCTCTTTGTTGACGATGTCATCCTTGGCAAGCTTCAAATCCTTAGTCCACTCTTCGAGCTTCGTTGTAAGTATTTTGGCGCTTCCGCGAAGCGTCATCAGTTCGTTGCGCAGCTTCACTAGCACCTCGCTTCCGACATCAATGAGATCTCCTTTCCTTTGCAGTGGCTTCTCTTCGCTCATAGAGAGGCTAACGCGTTCCGAAGCGCTTGGTAACCTCTTCGAGTACTTCGTTCCATCCTTTGCACTGTAGCACCGGGAAGGAGACTTCCTTGTGTTCCGTATTCTTGTAGAGAAAAACGGTGCCTTGGTAGTCGTCTGGAAGGAACTTTATAAGACTTGGGTCGTCATCAACGATACCAATCATTTCCGGCCACTGACTCGCAAGAAACCTCGCCTTCCACTCAAATGCATGCAGGTCTTGTGTATCCATTGGCCGCATGTAGACGGGAGCTTTCGGGAAGTCATGTTTCCAGAGCCACGCTTCGGTTTTATCTCGCACGACTTCCCAGCGAGCGGTCACATAGGCAGTGACCGGAACTATGGCACTGAGCTTGTTCACCATATGATTGGCATTTTCAATAAGTGGAATGGCGAAGTGCGCTTCGTCAGAGTTTCGGAACTGGTTCATCCACTCCTTGGCTTCAGGAGTCTGGAAATGTGGGACATGCTGCGCGAGCACGTATTCCTCCGACAACTGTTCCGGCGTCTTCTCATTTGGACCACCAAAGAGTTTGTGCATGGTTCGAATCCAATGAAGATTGGTCTCAGCGAGAACATTATCGATGTCGACCGCAATACCCTTAGCCATGCTTCTGTTCGTATCTCGTAATCCACGCACGTCGCAAAAACGGAAGTGATTGTGTCGACAAAAAGAACCCAACGGCTGGAATAAGCGCATTGCGCAGTGGGTTGTCGTTCCCTATTGCGTAGAGGGCAATGGTCGCGATGACGTACGTGATGACCACCAGAGACAGTACGCGCGTAGCACTGGTCTCCCATGCCTTACTCCCCTCTACTCGTAGATTGCGCTCTTTAATGCTACGCACGTCCTCTTCAAGCTTGGTGAGGCGCTCTTCCATAGAGGCAGTCTACCATTTCAGTTATTAACGCTCCCGTGCTTTCTTTATCTCCTCTTCGACAACCCCCTCAGCGTCTTCTAGTTCACCTTCAAACTCCTCAAGGAATTCAATTTCCTCTTTGGTGAGCATA
The DNA here is from genome assembly GCA_018062165.1 of Minisyncoccota bacterium. Lineage (GTDB taxonomy): Bacteria > Patescibacteriota > Minisyncoccia > Phycocordibacterales > Phycocordibacteraceae > C7867-001. The sequence goes on along the minus strand of JAGOSU010000002.1, from coordinate 11,989 downwards.
CGGCTTTGACCTGCTGCTCGAATGTTTCTCATGTGAGACGTAACGTCCTTCTTGAGTATAGAGAATGCCTTATGTACAACACCTGCTGCTTCAATGCGCTGAGCGTGTACTCCATGTGTCATCTTTAGAAGCCGGCGCCAACCATAGATGTGAATTAAGAGGCAGGCAACGAGAACAAGGAAGATGAGTGAGGAAACCCCAGCATGGTCGCGGACAAAGAAACCAATGTCCGACAAGAGACCGCCCTGAATCTGAATGGTGACTCGCTCAGATTCAAAGCTTCGAGCCCCGCGCGCATCGATAGCACGTGCTGACAGCGTGTACGTACCCGGGTCGAGTCGCTTCGCGAGAATGGTGGCAAAATCACCAATCGCGTTGGACCTTGTTAGCTTCGTATCAATAAGTTCCGTTCCTTCTCGGACATACACTTCGATATCAGCATTCGGGTACGAGAGGCCACGGATCTTAACCAAGTCTCCAAACGGAATGCTTTCCTCGTAGTACGTTATCTTCGGTGCATCGATTCCTTCCACATTGAACCCTTCGGCAACAGTCGTTGAGTTTCCTGCCTTGTCCGTCGCTGTAACTGCCACCACATGTGTTCCTGGCTCCTGAAGTGGAAGTACGTAGGGATTCGAATCAGCCGGTGCTGCCATCGCGAGCAAATCTCCTTCTCCTACACGCACGTCATAGTGATCAACACCAGATAGATCATCGACGGTGTTGAAGAGAATAATTGGCTGCGGGTCAACGCCGGTTGCACCATGCGGGAACGTGATAACGAACCGTTCCGGTGGAGTCGTGTCAGTCTGGATACGATACGTTGCTACACCGCCCCACACACCGTTCGCCTTATGCTGCACTCGGAGATAGGAGACACCCTCAGGAAGGCTCTCAATGGTCTTTTGTGCTACTGCCGGAACGTATTCAACTGATGGGGCCGCCGTCTTTGAACTCGAGAGTACAAGCCTTGTCGCACTGGCGTTCTCAGGAACATCCCAAGAGAAAGTGCCTGTCGACGCGCGATACCAGGTACTTTGGTCCGGATGCGTACTTGAGAGAATAGAAAATGCTGACGGGGTCTCAGGAGCTGCTGGGGCACTTGTTGTTGGCGTTGCAGCAGGTGCTGCAACAGGAGTTGCCGCCGCCCCTGTGGTGAAGGAGGCACCCTGCGAACCAGAGAGAATATTTGTGCCCTTGCCGTCGTTAGCGAGTACGGACGCGCTTCCGAAGGAGACTGCACCTGTGCCTGCCTTCCTTGGCGAGAGTGTGAGCGTTGCTACCTTTCCTCCAGTTCCTTGATATCCGGGATTGAGGATGACTCCTTCAAACGACATAGTGGAGCCTGAAACCTTCGGTTCACTCACCCAGAAATTGACGATGGATCCTGCCGAGGAGACAGAGATGAGGTTGAAGAGATCGCTCGCAACAGATACTGAAGCAGAGACCGCGTTTGCTGCCTGATCGGAGCTTGAAAGGTAAACAGAGACGCTGTAGTTTTTGCCGACCTCAAAGGTTCCAGAAGAAGGCGAGAGATAGAGCGTCGCGGCCTCAGAGACCGACGGAAACGCGAGAAGAAGTACGAGGAGGAGGAGCTTGTTCATGAGCGTCTCTTCCGCAAGTATAGCGCGAGGAGCAACACAATGAGGGCGATGAGTGCATAAGCAAGGTTCAGAAGTCCGCTGTTGCGGCCCGGCACAAATATCTCGACGTAATTTCCTGCACGGTCGTAGGCACGCACGAGTACATGTTCAAATCCGTATCGATCTTCAACAACATAGACAGACTCAGAACGCTTCCACTGGCCACCTCCCTCCTGCACTTCAAAATAATCAATGCCACTTTGCCCATCGTAGCTGTCGAGCAAAAGCGCAAACTTCCCATCGGCAATGTTTGAATCACGCAGAGGGGTCGCCTCCACATACTCTGGTGGTGTCCTGTCCTCCTCTGGTAGAGCGACATACCCTTGTGTGGAAGCAACCTCTCCTGGGGCAATCGCAATCTTCGTCCCAAGCCCGTCGTTTACGTACACAGAGGCCTCCGTAAGCGAGAGTTCCCCATCCCCTCTAAGAATGAACGAGAAGAGCGTTGCAGGTCCGGTAAGACCAGAACCTGCGGATGCAGAGCCTACGAAACCACCAGGAATGATTCCCGCAAAACGAATTGCACCATCGGCTTCACGCGGAACCTCAAGCCAGTTCTGAATGATGCTTCCTCCAGTATAGAGATCATCGATTCGTGCGCCGTCCGGAAGAACGAGCGTTCCTTCCACCGCGTTTATAGGTGTGGAGCTTGCCAGAAGGAGCACGCGCACTTGCTGGACATCCTCATGCATTGTTCGTTCGATACCGAACGTTGCAGCGCTTACGTTCAGCGGAATAAGAAGAGCGAGAAGAAGAAGATAGTGCATATTAGTTTGTCCAGTAGTAGGCCATGATGGAGAAGTCGACCAAGTCTATCTTTCCGTCTCCGGAGAGACGTTCAAACTCATCGGTCACGACATCGCCCGTAACCTGCCGCTTATACCAATAGGCAGCAATCGAGAAGTCGAGGATGCTCACTCGTTCGTCTTTGTTCATATCTCCCTTAAACACAGAGCCGCCCGACACCACCGTATTGCTCACCTTAAAGGAGACCTGTTGCGCGTACGGGGAGAGAAGACTTCCAAAGCGCGACTGCGAGCGAGCAGAGTGTCCTCCAAGCTCAAGCACTGAAGAGTTGAACTGAACAAGATAGGAACCAGTTTGGTCTGAAACAGTATTGAAAAACTGCGGCTCTTCAGAATTCACCTCAAGCGTAACCGGGCTCCCAGGAACGGTCTGTCCAAAGAGTGTGACGGTCTCACCACGTCGTATCTCTTTCGCTCCAACGCCAAGAGTTGGCGAAAGGAAGATGCCGCCTATCTCGGTGCTTGCTCCCGCCGAAAGCGTAATGGGAATGGTAAAGAGTGCTGAACGACGTTTGTCCTTGTCTTCAGTGACTACTGAAAGCATGTGAGTGCCTGCGATAAGTCCTGTGACCTTGAGAGTGAAGCGCGCGTCAGGCCCGGCTACCGAACGCAGAATGCTCTTGTTGTTTCGATAGAGAAACACAGGGCTTCCTGGATAGGCGTGCCCAGTAAGCGTTATGGTTACGTTCCCACTCCCTGATGAGCCTCCTCCGCCACCTCCTCCGCCACCACCTCCTCCTCCGCCTGAGGGAAGATTGAACTCGCTCGAATCGGTGACGCTATCGCAACCGGGGTCCGAGGGATAGTCGGTTAAACCGTCTGAGTCATTGTCGAGACTGTCACTGCAGTGATAGACCGGGTCCGTCTCATCGTTGTCACCAAGTGACGTACAGCCGAGGTCCGACGGATAGTCGATAAGGAGATCGCCATCGTTGTCGAGTGTGTCGTTACACTCTGCTTCAAACACCGTTACCGTCACTGACGAGGAGTCCGCAAGAACAAGCGCCGGAACCAAAAGAAGCAGGATGAGAAGGAACCACCCACGCGTCATGCTATCGGCTCCTCTGGTACAGGTGGCATCACTGTTGCCTTTCGTTTGCGAAGATACGCACGTACCACAAGTCCTACAATCACGAGGACTACGAGTACAAGGAGTCCAATGACGTATGGAAGTACCGCTTCAAAAAAGGTTTTTTCTTTAACGTTGAACACTGTTCGAAGTTCTCCAATCATCTTCTGGTCTTGATAGACCTTCACGTGACCCCAGTACTCCCCTGGTGCAAGGTAAATATCCATTGGGAAGGAAAGCTGAGAACTTCCTTCAGTGAAAGCAGGTACAGGTTTGAAGGAGTGCGTCTCTGCATACGCAAGGCGTATCTCGCCAAACTTATTAAAGAGTTCAAAGGTCACCGTATCAGGGCCTGCAGGTACGTTACCTTTGTTCACAATCTGCACAGTGGCCTTCGGGTCGCTGCCTTCTTTTATGTCCTCGATCTTTATCTGCTTAACTGCAAAGTCGTAGATGATTCCCTCGCCAACGGTAAGATTGAGAGTGACGAGTCCACCGAGCGCAATGGCAACTTCTCCACTTTCGTTAGCACGCTCTGGCTGCGCGGTGATGCGAATCTCCCCGGTGTAAATTCCAAGCTCAGCAGACTCAGGAATCTCAACGCGAACAACGAGCGGGAACTGCTGTACACCGGCAGGAATCGTAATAGGCATGCCCTGCGGGAATGTAATCCAATCCTTAATCTGAGAATCCACTGCTACCTCAATAGGCACATCACGGTCTGGCGTTCCCTGCACCAGGTACACCACGCGCTCAAACGAAATACCACGCACCAAACGGTCCTCCTGAATAAGAGGTGGGGAAACACCGAACCCCGCAAGAGATACAAGAGGAGTAGAAAGAACAACGAGCGCGAAGACGCTGAGAAGGACGGAGAGGCCTCGCAGTCGGGAGTTCATGGCGTGTCCTCGAGGAATGCCTAGTCGGTAACGGCGGTGAAGGTGTTGAGACCGGTGTAGCTTCCTGGCGTCTGACCGTTTGGAATAGCGATACCCCAGAACAGGTCATCAGTGACGGCGCTCGTTGTAGCCGTTGGTTTCGCAAGTACCGTTTCTACGGTAACGGGACTGTTAGTGAGGTCAGTTCCTGCTCCATACGTGAAGCCGGCGAGGTCGTACTCCTCTTGTTCAGCCTGAAGTACTCCTCCCGAACAGGTTGGGTAGTCAGTACACATGTCGTCACCCGAGAGCTGAGTATCAAGCGCGTTGTTGCCAGTTACAGTAACCGTTGTGGTCTGGTTGGATGCTCCCGTGTCTGCGTTGGCAGCGACGCTACCATAGGCAATGGACGCAGTGACGTTAAGTGCGTTTAGAGTAACCACTTCGATGGTCTGCGCGGTGTTCGTTGCGACATGGGAATCAGTACCGTCGGTCGAGGTTGCAGCGAAGGCCCACTGCGATGTTGCGAAGATTGAGCCAGCATCGGTTGGCGTTGCGGTGTACCAGAGTTGGAATCCACAATCATACTCAGCAGAGGTGTCACCACCACCCGTGCACTGATTGCCAGTTGAGGTTGCCACACACACTGAGGTGTAGCAGCTATTGCCGTTGTAGGTGCAGTCACTACCACTGGTACTACTTGATGCCAAGTAGAACTTAGAAGAAACACTGGTGATGGAACTACACCCGTTAGCGTCACTTACCGTAACCGTACCAGTAGCACTCACGAAGGTGTTCTCCGTCAGCGTGACGTTGGAGCCAAGGTTGAACGTGGCCGCTGAGGTGACCGGAGCGGAGTTTCCGACCGTAACCGAGGTAGAGGCAGAGTCGGCCAGTACTATCGTTGAGGCAAGAAGGCCAGCGATAGCGAGGATGAGTGCGGGAATGCGAAGAGCTCGTGCCATAAGAGTACGAAGTTATTAATATTTAATTAATATCAGTATATACCGCTATAAATAGGGGGTATCAGGCTTATCCCCATCATATGCCAGTGACCGCTGTGAAGGTGTTTGTGCCTGTATAAGCCCCCGCAGGGGTTCCATTCGGCACACCAAGCCCCCAGAAGACGTCATCCGTGACCGCGGAGCTCGTCTGCTGCGGTAGAGCTGCGTTCAACGTTGTGGGCGTTGTTGAGAGCGCAGTTCCTCCAGAGGAATACGTGAACGCAGTTAGGGAATATTTTTGCTGGGAGGAGAGAATGGTGCCCGATCCCCCGTCCGTCATAGCAGTGCCTGATAGTTCCGGGTCCATGTCCCTATTCCCAGTGTTAGTAACAACGGTGGTTTGGTTGGTCGTATTTGTATCGCTATTAGCATTCACTGTCCCAAACGGAATAGAAGCAGTGACGTTGAGTGCCAGTAGCGACGCCATCTCGGTTGTGTCAGTCGCCGGCGTTCCTGTGGCAACGTTGTCTGCCGGATGCATCTCACAGGTCCACGTGTCGGCTGCGTCTGGGCTTCCTGCGTCAGTTGGGTCTGCGTAGTATTCCACCGGAAAGGTACAGGTGTAGGTCTCTGAGCTTCCACTACCGCCCGACGGTATACATTCTGAATCTCCATATAACCGATATAAGTTATTGGCATCACTTGCTGTTGAGGTGCCCACTCCAGTGCGATAGAGGAAACTGCCCACATGGGTGATATCTGCAAATCCATCTGTGTCAGTCACCGTTCCAGCACAAACGACGTTCTTGGTTGTGTTTTCGGTGAGTGTGACCGACACAGCACCTGAATCAATCGACACCGCTGAGGCAGTTGGAAGTGCGTTCCCTCCTGCTGCAGTTGTCACTTCAGGAATCACCGTATACGTATCAAGTGGCACACCACCTGATTTCACGATGCGAAGACAGTAGCTCGTGCTTGAGGGTGCACTGTTGTCGATAAGTGAGAAGTCCCACTTTCCGTCCTGACCTGACGGTATCGCTCCTTCAGAGTTAGTGAAGTTATTCGCCTCTTCATAATCCTGGTTGACGATGGTGTGCCCACTGTGTGTTGGATCGTTTGCGTTTGCGGAGAGCGCTGCACCATCAGTCGGAGAAGCGTTGTCGTTGAACGCAATTGGTGTTGCTCCCGTGACGTCTGCGTATGTCTCTCCTGTAAAGGACGTGTCACAGGTGCCGGACTTCACTGCGTACTGGAGCTTGAAGTTCGCTGCACTTTGCGAAAGCTGGTACGCACCCACGTGCAGAAGTGTGCGCAAACGAAACGCGTCACCGGAACTTGCAAGCGTTGCGTTCGTATCTTGTGCGGCAAGTGCTGAACCAACATCTGTTGTGTTCGTGTTCCCAAAGAGTCGGTATGCCGATTGTTCGAACGTTGGCGATTGATACCGGTCTGACGCAATCGCCACCTTGGTAAGCGGAAGCGCAGTACGCGCAACTGGGCCTCCCCACATTGAAGCTGCAGTTCCCCAGGTCTGCGTGCCTCCGGTGAGTCGGTTCTCAGTAATGTCATCGGAAGCTGCAGCCGAGCTCTCGTACGCGGTCATGAAGAAGGCACCAGTATTGGGTTGCGCGTTAAGCGCAATGTAGTCGGTGTCGTCGCCTTGCGTTGTTGCGGTCCCCCAAGTCTGCGTCGCACCGTTCCAAAGCTTGCGAGAGACGGTCGCGCCGTCACCATAGAGCATCCACGCATCGTCAGGATTTGACGTATGAGTCTCAAACGCAATATCGACCGCTTGCGAGGCGTTCGTTTCCGCCGCAGCACTATGTTCAGTATGTACCGCACTCCACGCACTGCCGCTCCATATAAACGTGTTGAGGTCAGAGCCACCATCGAGTGAGGCATAGAGTATCTGGTTGACGTTAGCGCCTGCAGTTGGGTTTGACGCAAGCCGCATCCAGTTGTTGACCGCTCCCGCCTGTGCGTTATCAAGAAGCGTTGCGGCAGAAAGCGCTCCCGCTGCGTAGGTTCGGTAGTATTGATCAGTTGAGGTAGTGTCGCCCCACATATATAAGATATCGCCGGTGCCAGTCTCAAACGCAACATCAATTGCTTTCTCGGTTGCAATCGCCGACGTTGCATCCCACACAACTGCGGTTCCCATGTTGTCCCACGCACTCCCTGTCCACCGCATACCGTAGGTATCAATGTTTGAATCCAGCACGATGAAAGCGAGCGCGTCAGTGGTAGTGGTTGCAAGCGGTGCTGCCATTTCTATCCAGTTGGGACGACCCGTGAGTGGTATATCAATATTGTTTCCAAGACTCCACGAGGTGCCGTTCCAGACGTGGTAGTTAGGGTCTGCCGAACCATCTCCCGTGACGACGACTGCATCGCCTGAACTACTCTCATACTCAACATCGAAACCTCGATACAATGACTGTATGTCCCGGTCACCGTTGGCATTGTTAATCGTATTGAGTAGCGTCGCACTTCCCCACCCCCCACTCTCGCCACTATAAATCTGCGCCTGTATCTGGCCGGTATGTCCTTGAGTCACAAGCATGAGCTCATCGCGCGTCGGCGCGGCCTTGAGACCTATGTGTCGAATCTCACCTGACGTCGGCGAGGATGTGGCAGTCGACCCCCACGCTGAACCGGTCCATCGCTTGTATTGCGGGTACGACGTGCTGCCTTCGGTTACATACGCCACCATCGCTTCCGTCGAGCTGTTGTAAAACTGCGAAGCTAGTGCAACACGTGAATAACCTATGTTTCGTGCGACTGGCCCTGACCATAACGCGGTTGCCGTACCCCACGTTTGCGAACCGCTCGTCAACCGATTTTCAGTGACGTCGTCGGATGCAGCGGTGTCATCTTCATACGCCGCCATGAAGAAAGCCCCGCTATTTGGTTGTGCGTTTAGTACGAGCGTCGCGGTGTCGTCACCCTGAGTCGATGCCGTTCCCCACGCAGCTGCGCTCCATAATTTCCGTGAGAGCGTCGTACTGTTGCCCCACGAAAGCCAGGCATCGTTGGGGTTTGAGGAATGCGTCTCCCATGCGATATCAAAGTTCATATCGACAATGTCTTCCGTCGTAGCACTATGCTCTGTGTGCACCGCGCTCCATGCAGAGCCATTCCAAAGGAATGTGTTTAAGTCCGCTCCCGCATCAAGAAGACCAATCATAATGCTGTTTGAGGCGGCGGTGGGATCCGGCGCAAGGCGAAGCCAACTCACCACACCTCCGTTGTTAGCATTCGTAACGTTCGTGACCGCACCGAGTGCGCCTGCTTGATACGCCCTGTAGCGAAAATGTGCGGTCGCAACGGTGGTGAACCCCCACGCAAACATGAGTTCGCCGGAGTCCTTCTCGAACGCAACGTCAATTGCTTTTCTCGTTGCAACGGAAGCGGTCGTCTCCCATGCTGTTGCCACTCCCATGTTTCCCCACGCACTACCATCCCACCGCATGCCATACACGTCGGAGTTCGAATCAAGCACAATCATTCCAATTGCATCGTTAGTTGTCGTTGCAGATGGGGAGGCAAGCTCTATCCAGTGCGGACGCCCAGTTGTTGGGATGTCGATGTTGTTATTGAGGCTCCAGGTAGAGCCGTTCCAGACATGGTAGTTGGGGTCTGCGCTTCCATCGCCTGAGACGACAATGGCATCTCCGGAGGATTGCTCATATTCAACATCAAATCCGCGATAGATTGACCCGCCTTCAGGGCTGCCGTTCGCATCGTTAAGTGTTGCAAGAACAGTCGTGCTTCCCCACGACGATCCGTCGAATATCTGCGCCTGCACCTGTCCGGTATTAGTAAGCACCACGAGCATTGCTTCATCGCGCGTCGGCGCATACTTCATCTGCGCGTGTCGTATCTCGCTTCCCCAAAAATCGCTTGTGCTGGCCTGCGTCCCCCACGCGCTTCCGTCCCAGACTTTGTACTGCATGGTCGAGGTGCCGGAAAGCGTATCGAAGACCATCATGGCATCAGCAGTTGCGGCTTGTGCTTCCTCTGGCTGCGAGCCGACAAGGTCGGTGAAAAGACTATCCACGACGTTACCACTTTTGTGCGCCTTATAGAGCACGTCAACTACATTCCCTTCACGTATGACATTCATGAGACCCTCAAACGGAGGGCCGAAGATAAGCATTGAAAGCATGAGGTAGGGAATGAAGACCCTACGGAAAAGCTTAGTTAGGAGACGCATACGTAGAGATGTAGTCGTACGCGCTTCCCGAAATCTTCTTCAGGAGCTCGAGTCCTTGTTCTCGGGTTATCCCCTGTGCACCGTAGTCAACCGCGACTGCAATGAGATAGGGACGGTTTTCGATATACACGATACCGGCATCAAGCATTACCTCCTCGTCCTCGTTCTCGCCAATCTTGTGTGCGAAGGGCACCTGCTCTGGAATCGCCTGACCAAGATACTCGTCGTATCCAGTTTTCGACAGCACGTCAAGAAGCATCTGTGAGTTCTCGCGGTTGAGGTAGCTTGAGGTGTAGAGCGCACGAAACAGTCGCGTGTATTCTTTGGCAGTAATCTTTCCTTCCTCGTTGAAGAGATCCTCAAGACCAAGCGCAATCATCACGTCCTGCAACTCATCAAAGGAAAGGTTGCGATAGAGCATGCGGAATGCGGTGTTGTCGGAAGAGACGAGCATTTCATGCAGCAACTCATCGATGGTGATGCGAGTACCTATGGGGCGCTTATGCACGTCGCCCCAGTTTGGATCTTTATCCTCTGGCATAAGCACGAGCTCGTTATGAAGCTTCCAATCCCCTCCCTGCACCTTCTTCATTACCGCCATAGCAAGTGGCACTTTGACGAGAGATGCAGGGAAAATGCGCAAATCCTGGTTGATGGAAATGTTTGCACCAGTGTTCAGGTATTCAAGATAGATGGAGATAGTCTCAGGGCCTTCGCTGGCCACAATTCCTTGGAGGTACTCGCGCACCGGCTGCAGTGTGGTTATAAAGTGCTCCTGAGCAATAAGGTGGCGCGAGAGGTCAATGAAGGGGAAACGCTCCTGGAAGGACGTGATGTCATCAGCGAGTTCGCCCCGAAGCATGTAAAAGGTGCCCATGTTAGTCACGAGCAACACAGCACACAGAAGCGCGAGCCAGTGTTTTCGTATCCATTTCATTGGCGTAATCGGTGTCTTGCTCATGGCGCAGGTTCTTCGACTGATTCTAACTCGGGCTCGGGAGCTGGTTCTGCGGGCACATACATCGGCACGCTTCCAGGCCGGTTGAGTACGTTTATCTGACAGACCACCGTCGACTCCTTACCATCGGTGCGTGTGAAGACCAGTGGCACACTGAAGGAACCTTCTTGTGCACCCTCAAGTGCAAAGACGTTTGCAGAGAGCGTGAATGTTTCGGGACTATCGTCGAAGAGTTCTACTAGATACGGTGTGTCTCCAATAAAGCGTATGTCGATGCCCACTGGGAGGCTTCCAATCTCAAGCAGACCAACGCGAAGTCGGGCGAGCTGCTCAAGTGTTTCAATTCCTGACTCCACAATCTCCTCAATAATTCCCCGCTCCTCTTCTTCGGTTGTGGAGGCAACTTCTTCAACCGATGTCTCTTCCGTGGTTGAAGCAATCTCTTCTTCCGTTGTAGAGGCAGTCTCCTCAACCACCTCTTCCGTTATCGGTTCTTCGACTACAATCTCCTCGGTAGTTGTTGCGGCAGGCTCAATCACTGGTTCCTCTACAACAGGTTCTGGAAGAGGTTCATCCGTGATGGCCTCAAGAATTGCTTCGCTTACGTCTGCAACAAAGCCTGAGATCCCTTGACCAAGATCGTCGCCTTTCTTAAGCGACAACGTGAACGTCGTGGTGGTGCCAGAACTTAGGTCAACAGTAAGCGGCTCAAATACGCAGTAGTGCGATGCATCCGGGTCAATCGTAAACTCTCGATTGAAAACGTGGGAACCTACCACGTCTTCAACTGGAAGCGGCTCAAGAAGTTGGTCGAGCGGTGTCTCAGTCCAAATACGTACCTCCAGGTCCCAAAGCTCAATGTCCTTAACAATAGAATCTGCGGTAAGTCGAATCACAAGACGTTCAAACTCAGCGGTCGTAGGCACTGCAAGATCGAAGGTGACTTCGTTTCCGCGTGGAGTGAAGGTGGTAACCTCCGTCCAAATCTCTCCATCAGTGGTATAGGAAATCGTAAGCTCAGAGCCTTCTGGTTCTGCGGGTGTTGAAACTGATTCTTCGATGGCTTCTTCTACGGGCTCCTCTACTACCTCCTCTTCGGCAGGCTCTTCTTCTACCACTTCAGTTACAGGCTCCTCAGCAGGAGGTTCTTCTTCGAGTATCACTTCCTCTACGGGGACTTCTTCCACTGGTGCAGGTTCTGCGGGTGTTTCTGCTTCCTGCGCGTGAGCAACTTTTGCAAAAAGAAATGCTGCAGGTGCTTCTGTTGCAGGTTCTGAAGCAGGAGTTTCAATTACTGGTTCTGGAGTCGGTTCAGGCTCTGGAATCTCTGTCGGGGACTCAGGAGTTGGTTCAGGTTCTGACGAGCCTCCTTCTTCGGAAGGAACTGGTTCTTCCTCTGCTGGTTGTGACTCTTCTGTTGCTTCAGTGTTCTCTTCTTCTTGAACTTCAAGGGCCGGGTCCTCAGTGTTCGACTC
>JAGOSU010000001.1 GCA_018062165.1 Minisyncoccota bacterium | reverse complement strand
CACCCTCTCGAACCTGTGGAGCCAGCTCTTGGACACGGTACTCTTCATGTCGATTGCCTTCATTGGTATCTACGAGTGGTCTGTTCTGTTCTCACTCATCATTAGCTGGTGGCTCTTCAAGGTTGCCATGGGCGTGCTCTACACCCCACTTGCGTACGCGGGCATCTGGCTGCTAAAAGACAAAGATGGAAGTCAGGCCAATTAAGACTCGCGTTTTCCACGAGCGGGAGAACCTCGCGGACTTTATCGTTGCGCATATCCCGAAGGTACAAGAAGGGACGATTCTCGTTGTCACAAGTAAGATTGTGGCGCTCGCCGAAGGACGCACCGTAGAAATCGTGGATGAACACACTCGCGAGAAGGCTATCCGCAAGGAGGCTGACTTCGCCATGCGCACCATGTACACGTGGCTCACGCTCAAAGACGGGCTCCTTATGTCGAGCGCGGGCATTGATGAGTCAAACGCCGAGGGCAACAAGCTTATCCTCCTTCCCAAGGACAGCTTCAGGGCGGCAAGCGAGCTTCGCACCGAACTTCGTAAGCGCTACAAGGTGAAGAGGCTTGGTATCCTCATCCCGGACAGCCGGGTGCTGGCACTAAGAGCTGGCGCGGTAGGTGTGGCGATGGGCTACGCTGGCTTCCGAGGCATACGCGACTACCGGGGCACTAAGGACATGTTCGGTCGGGTGATGAAAATCTCGCGCACCAACATCCCGGACTCCCTGGCCTCAGCCGCAGTGCTTGTTATGGGCGAGGGTAAGGAACAACAGCCGCTGGCGATCGTTACGGGCCTTGAGGTGGAGTTCACCGAGCGCACCAACCGCAAAGAGACCATCATCCCCCCAGAGCACGACATGTACCTGCCCTTCTTTACGGAGATTACCCGTAAGCAACGTGGCAAGAAGCTTACCCCCTTCAAGCGTCCGCCCCCTCGTAGGCGGTAGCCCCAGAGGGCCCTTCGTGCTAAAGTCCTCTCACACGTGGCGACTACTGAAAAGGTACGAATAAACCGGGAGATTACCGCGCGCGAGCTGCGGGTGGTCGGGGCCCAAGGAGAGAACCTTGGGGTCCTCTCCCTTGCTGACGCCCTTAAGGCGGCTGAAGAGGCCGGTATGGACCTCATTGAAATTTCGCCAAACGCGGTCCCTCCCGTTGCGAAAGTGACGGATTATGGTAAATTTCTCTACGAGCTGAAGAAGAGGGAGGGCGCTGCCAGGGCCAAGGCCAAGGTCTCTGAGACCAAGGAGGTCCAGATAAAGGTGGGCACCGGCGAGAACGACATGCGGTTGAAGGCCAAAAAGGCCGCCGAATGGCTCGCCGAAGGTCACCGGGTCCGTGCTGAACTCTTCCTCAAGGGCCGCTACAAGGGGATGGATGAGAAATTCCTCAAGGAGCGGCTCGAGAAGTTCCTTCTCCTCATCCCGTACGCGTACCGGGTCGCCGAGCCCATCACGAAGTCCCCTAAAGGATTCGCCGGCATCATCGAACGAGACCCGAAAGCAGCAAAGGCCCCAAGCGAGAAACCAGAACCAACCCATGAAAACAAATAAGTCATTTTCCAAACGAATTCGCGTTACCCGTAAGGGCAAGCTTGTTGTACGCAAGGCGGGTCAGGACCACTTCAATGCCAAGGAGAGCAGCTCCACTAAGGGCACCAAGAAGCGTGCACACTCCCTCAAGATGGGAACTGCCCTTCGTCGCCGCTTCCTCCCAGGGTCGCCAAACACGAATAACCAGTAATTTTTAATATATGCCACGAGTAAAAGGAGGAGTCACCAGCCTTAAGCGCCGCAAGAACGTTCTTAAGCGCGCCAAGGGGTATCGTCATGGCCGCTCGAAGAAGGAGCGCGCTGCCAAGGAGTCTCTTGTTCACGCTGGAAAGCAGGCTTTTGCCCACCGCCGCGACAAGAAGAATGATGTCCGCGCACTCTGGATTGTCCGCCTCAACGCCGCCGTCCGCGACAACGGCCACAAGTCCTACAGCACCTTCATCGCGAAGCTTAAGAAGGGAGGAATCATGCTCGACCGTAAGGTCCTCGCAACGCTCGCCACTGAGAACCCTGAGATATTCGCAAGAATTGCTAAGAAGGTAGTGTAACAAAAAAGCCCCGAAAGGGGCTTTTTTGTTAGCTCTGCAACGCTTGGTTACCCCACTTCTACCGAGAAGCCTCCGTATGCCATGCGCCTCACATCGAAGGGCATCGACATGTCTTTCTCGTTTGCATACTTCTTGCTGAAGTAGGCCATGACTGCCTTGTTCACCTGGTTGCGATGCGCCTTGCTCTTGAAGGTGATGAAGGAGAACCACACCGTCTCGCTTGGCTTTGCCTTGGTGAGCGTAGTGAACAAGAGTGGGGCTGGCATGTCTTTTGACCCTTTGATGTTGAGATCATTGCCCATGCACTCCTTGTAGTCGAGTGCACCGAACTTCTTCCACGCAGCCGCTCCGTCACGCGCCATTTTCTTATAAGCTGGGACGTTCTTTTTTGGAACAACGAACACGAACCCATCTACGTAGTTGGCACCTTTGGTTTTTGTTTTCATATGGTTGCATTGTAGCAAACCAACCTTGTATGAGTTCCCAGATTCTTACCGTAGTGTGAGCCCGAAGGAAACCACAGCATCATCAGCGATGTCCTCTGCCTTGCGCACCTTGGCCTTAAGAGGGAGCAGGTATGTTCCACTCTTCTTGTCGGGGAAAATAGATGTATCCCACACCGTTGTGCCTATGGTTACGGACACAGGAAGTGACCCCCATCCCTTCGCCAACTTCCCATAGTTCTCTTTTATTTCCTTCCCTTCCCGTAGGGGGATGGCAAGAAAGCGCCATGCGCTCATGCCTTGGTACACCAGTACTTTTGATTTCAGCTTGAACGACTTAGGCATCCTCGGGCTTCGCATCAAACTCTCTCTGCATTCGTTCCATCCACTGTTCCCTATTCTCCCCTGTGCGCGCTTCCATGCTCATGATGGCACTTGTATGGGCCTCGTCTCCCATCATGTGCGCGCCACCCTTCTGCATAATCTCGTTGAACGTTTCGCCCGAGAACTGCTCTTCGCAGGTGCCGCCTAGCTCACGGCAAGTAACTGTCTTAGCCATATTATCCCTGTCGCGCCGCATCAATAGTGGCGACGTCAATTTTCCCCATAGTCATCATCGCCTCAAACGCACGCTTTGCCTCTTCCCCGCCAACGGCGAGCGCCTCAATGAGAGTACGTGGGGTAATCTGCCAGGACACTCCCCAACGGTCCTTGCACCATCCGCACGCGCTTTCCTGACCTCCATTCTCAACAATGGCGTTCCAGTAACGGTCCGTCTCCTCCTGAGTATCCGTTGAGATCTGGAACGAGAACGCTTCGCTTTGCTTGAAGGCAGAGCCGCCATTGAGACCAACGCAGGGAATTCCACACACGGTAAATTCTACGGTGAGGACGTCACCCGCCTTTCCGTCAGGAAAATCAGTAGGCGCATGAAATATATTGCCTACCGTGCTGTCAGGAAACGTAGCAGCGTAGAAATTTGCTGCAGCTTCAGCATCCTTTTCAAACCAGAGGCAAATAGTGTTTTTAGGTATTGTGTTCATATCGATGATTATTTCACAGTCTGTTTTCTTTTTCGAGCTGACCGCCCAGGATTCGAACCCTACTCCCCGTACCGTTCCAGAAGCGCGGCAACACCACGCCAGTTCCGCTCCCATTCCACCGCCTCGTGGGAGGAAAGTTCTACTGTGACCGCTGGAATACCGATGGACGCAAGCCATCCTTCGATGTCGCCCGTGACCGGATACGCATCAAATGTGCTCACTGCAGGGTACCCAGCCGCGCTCGCATACGCGTTCATAACCACGAGAGTCTCTGGAAGCACACCAGCCTCACACTCTGATGCATACACGGCATTCGCCTGACTGTGGAAGAAGACTGCCGCTGCAGGCCGCACTTCCTCAAAGAAATCGCGTAGTGCCTTGGCCTCTGGCTCTGAGAACGCCGCAGTGCCGGCACTCACGGTCTCTCCTCGCCATGTCGCTTGTGGTTGCCACTTACACGCAAAGTTACGGTTCAAGTCTACGCCATTTGCATTGAACCGCCCTGCGGACTGGTCGCCAGAAACAACATCGGAGCGCGTAAAGCGTCCTTCCTTCTTCACTATCTTGTAGAGCCCGTCTGGGTTCGCAGAAGGGATGACCACTATCTGTAGGTTCGCCGGGATGAGGTCCGGATTCTCTTCCAGATGGTCCATGAGCTCGTAGGCAAGGAGCACACTGTTCCATTCATAGCCGCCATGGATGCCACCAACGAATGCGAGCGTGGTGTTCCCTGTTCCGTACGCGTACGCTTCAATAGAGCGGCCTTCAACAGAACTCCCAATGATAGAGCGTTCGACGGCAGACTGTTCAACAGTGGGCGCTTTCCCAACTGGCGCCTCTGGGCGGGTCATGAAGAATAGCAGGACGCCCGCAGCAAGAGCCGCGAGCGCAATCGCACCTGCTATGATTCGCCCCTTAGTCGAGGCCAGAAACATTACTCAGCGTAATAATTAAGGATGGCGTCTATGCCTGCCTGGTTCTTCGACCACTCGGTGCTCGTGTGGTCCGAGAGCAAGACGCTGATGGCTGGAACGCCAACCTTGGCGAGCCAGTTGGTCATGTCACCAGTAACCGCGTAGTAATCGAAGGTCTCATGAGCAGGGTAGCCTGACGCCTTTGCGTAGCGGTTGAGTATCTCGCGCGTCTCTGCGAGCACGCCGTTGTGACAGTTGGAAGCGTATACCCCACCTGCAGACGCATACCAGACAATGACCGCCTTGGGACCCTTCGTCCCTACATAGTCGCGGATTGCCTGGGCTTCAGGCTCAGAGAATGCGGCACTGCCACCACTCACTGGCTTGCTCTGCCACACTGCGTCTTCCTGCCAATCACAATCGAAGTTACGGTTCAGGTCTACGTCGTTTCCGTTGAAACGCGCTGCAGTAGTGTCAGCGCTCGAGGATACGTCGCTCGCCTCGAAACGGCCCGTTGTCCCAACAACGTCCTGAAGCCCGTCAGGGTTAAGCGCAGGGATGACGGTCACACGCACATTTGAAGGAATCGTGGCTTCATTTGCCTCAAGATAGTCCATGAGCTCATAGGCAACGAGCGCAGTGTTCCAAGAGTAGCCACCGTGAATGCCGCCTACGAACAGAACTTCGTCAACGCCTGTACCGTAGTGGTAGGCGGTAATGTCAGCTCCCTCTGCTGAATGTCCGATGACGGTCATGCCATCGTCCTGCTGTGGCGACGCCACATCTGCCGGGTTCTCTGTTCCCGACACTTCTGGGCTCTCGGGAGCGAGAGCGGGTGCCTGCCGAAGGAAGAAATACCACCCGGCGCCAATAAGAAGGATGAGAATGATTGCGGAAAGTATGTATTTCATATGCAGTCATCGTACCATGTGTACTTTTAGGTTGAGATGAACGTGGCTCAACTACGCCGTCCTAAGAGCACCCAAAGCCTCTCTATGCATTGCTCCCCGCCACATACCCGGTGGTCCAACAAAGCTGGAGCGAGTACCCGCCAGAGGGTCGTTGTATATGGAGCAAGTCTCCAATTACAAATAGATTCGAGGCGCGGAGCGAGCGCATGGTGCGCATATCAATTTCAGTAAGCCGCACCCCGCCGTCAGCAACCACCGCACGGTCAAATCCCATGAGTCCAGATATGGAGACCGGCAGCTCTTTCGCCATATCAACAAGCGCTCGCCGCTCCTCTTTCGTAACACTGTGTGCTTTCTTCTCTGGGTCAACACTAGGCGCAAGCGCCAAAAGCACGTCCACTGTGCCCGGTGGCAAGAACTCATGCGCAACGTTCTTGAGGAGCTTGTTCTTGTTTGCATCAAAATGCTCACGGAACTTTGTATCTAATTCCCCAATGTTAAGCGCAGGGAAAAGATCTATCGTGGCGGTAACCGGCGCTTCATGGAGTAGGTCCGCAACCTTCCCAGCGTTGTTAAGGATAGTGGGGCCAGAGAGACCGAAGTGTGTGAGAAGGATGGTGCCCGTACTGCTGAACTTCTTCTCAGCACCCAAATAGAAGGTTATCTTCGCGTCTAGAAGCGACTTACCTGCCAAAGAGCGTATCCATGCGTCCTTGGCCTTAAGCGGCACGATGGTGGGCGTTGGTTCCTCCACCGTATGCCCGAGTGCCCGCAGCCAACCAAAGCCATCCCCTGTGGAACCGGTCTCCGGGTGTGACACGCCGCCGGTCGCAAAGATATAGGAGTCAGCAAAGAACTCCCCTCCGCTTGCGATTATCTTCTCCACCTTCCCATTCGCAACAACCACCTGTCGCACTGGCGTACCAAGACGCACATCAACCTTCCCGTCTCGCACATAGGAGACAAGTGTCCGCACGACGTCAGGTGCCTTCTCGCTCTGAGGGAACGCACGCTTACGTGCCTCCACCTTGAGCGGCAGTTTGCGAGACTCGAAGAATTTGAACGCCTCCTCCATGCCAAACTCAGAGAACGCAGAGTGGAGAAACGGCTCTGCGGAACCGTAATGAGAAAGGAGTACCTTGGTGTCCTCTTCCGCATTCGTGATGTTGCAACGCCCTCCCCCGGTAATACGGAGCTTCTCTCCTGCCTTCTGGTTCTTCTCAAACAAAAGGACCCGCTTGCCGCGTTCTGCTGCACGACCAGCTGCCATAAGCCCTGCTGCACCGCCGCCTATGACGATGACATCAAAATGATGGGAGTCGGGAACCATGCTGAAACTATACCTTGCTGGCTGTCTTGGACGATGTTGGAACCTGCACCCTATTCAGGAATCACCGGTTTCCTGTCGTGCCTATACATGCCCATAAGAATGCCGACGATTCCCACGATTTGATTCAAGAGCCCTGAATAAGAATCGACGACAATCGTGTACGGAACCCAAAGAAGACAGGCTGCAAGCATATAGAGCCGCATGTCTGCAGGACGATCCTTCGACATCGCATGGACACCAATAATGACCGCTACAACCGGAAGGATGCTAATCCAACCTTCCCAGAAAGGAATGAGGGCAGCTACTGAAATAAGAGCGAACACGTAAAACCATGCCGGGTGATTTGCCCACTTCTTATCCTTTTGAGCGAATACAAAATTACGCCCCAAAACCACCAAGCACATGGCTGCACCTGCAAAGGCTGAAAGAAGGACGTAATGAACAAAGAAGAGTACCGTACTGAGTGATTGTAAAGAAAGAATGCTCACCCTATTCTTTGCATTCCAAGCAAAGATGACGAATATGAGTCCGATTGCACCGATGGCTTGAATGAGCCAGAAGTCGTGGAGGAAATCCATGTCAGCAGATTATACCCGTACTCATCACCTACGCCTCAAACCCTTTCTGGCTCTCTATCCTCTTCACTCCTTCCTTCGTCACCTCCCACACATCTCCCTTCCCCGGTACAATCGCGCGCGTCCCGAGGAAATCGTGAATACGCTGCGCAAGAAAGCGCGCAGACGATGGCTCTCCGAGCGTCACAAAAAAGTTCTTTGTCCGAGGCAGACACCCTTCCGCAAACTTGAGGAGCCCGTCCCGGTCTGCATGCCCAGACCAGCCATGCAGGGTCTCGATATGTCCACGCACCGTAACGTCCCGATGGTCAATGCGCACCTTCTTAGCGCCATCCTGGAGCATTCTCCCTGGACTTCCTGGTGCCTGGTACCCCACCATGATGAGGGTGGTCTTAGGGTCTGGGAGGTAGCGGTGCTCCCACTTCCCGATGCGACCACCGTGACTCATGCCAGCTCCTGCGATGATAATCTTCGGGTCCTTCACCTCCGCAATACTCATAGACTCCTCCCGGGACTTCGTCATCCGTAGGAACGGGAAGTTGAAGAGGTCATGCTCGCGCTTGAGTTCTTCCTGAGCGGTATCCTTAAAGAACTTCGCGCCGTGCTTCCGGTAGATGTTCGTAACCTCAATGGCCAGAGGTGAATCAAGGAACACCGGCACCTGTGGTAGTTCTCCTGCCTCCATGAGGTTAGAGAGCTCATAGAGCATGAGCTGGGTGCGCTCGATGGAGAACGAGGGAATGAGGATGGGGCCACCACGAGCAAGTGCGCTCTTAAGCGTGTCCCTAAACTTCTCGACTCGATGCGCCTTCTCTGGGTTCAGGCGGTCTCCGTACACACTCTCAATAGCAACAGCATCCGCGTCAGTAATAGTCTCTGCGTCTGGGAGAAGCGGGGTTGGCGAGTTCCCAATGTCGCTCGTGAAAGCAAGCGACACCCCTTCCTTGTCCGTCAGCCGTACACTCGCCCCACCAAGGATGTGCCCCGTGTCTCGCAAATACAAAGAGAGGTCATCCGTAAGCTTGGTCTCCGTCCGATACTCAATGACCTTAATGAGTGAAAGAAACTTCGTCACATGCTCCTGCAGATACAGTGGCGCCAAATCACGCGCTGCAGCATTCTGTCCGAGAATATCAGCACTATCGCGAAGCATCGCCTCTGCAATATCACGCGTGGGAGCCGTCATGTACACGGGACCTGCATAGCCTTCCTTCACCAAGCGTGGAGCGCGTCCGATGTGGTCGAGGTGCGCGTGCGTTATCACAAGTGCATTAATACTTCCCGGCTCATACGGGAATGGGTCATACGAACACGATTCACAATAATCTTTTCCTTGTTCAATACCGCAATCCACTAACACCTTGCTGTTCCCGCTTTCAACGAGGAAGTTCGAACCTGTGACGGTGCCAGCACCGCCGTAGAACGTTACGCGGAGCGCCATAGCGACCTTCGAGCGGAATAATACGCAAGCGATGCCCCGAGCACACCAAGGCAGAGATCAAGTACGGTATCAAACGCATAGTTGTCCTTGCGTGGAGAACCGAGGAGGAACTCAAATAGCTCCCACCCTACAATGAGCACCAAGATGAGCCCATAAAATTTAACGGGCTGAGGAGCTTTCAAAAGCGTAGCGACGAACACGCCGAGTGTAATGCCTCCCAAGAGATGCATCGGGCTATCGAACCACACGAACTTCCAGTACAAAAACTCTGCGGTACCCCAGAGATGAAGGGAGAGCAGAAGCGCGCTCAAGGCGAGCGCGAGAAGGAGCCAGCGAATCCGCATAGAAACCACTTTAGCACGAGAAAATCCCGCAGCGCGGGATTCTTTCGTAGAGCCATTCCCGTTTGGCAACTCGATAGTGCCAAGTGGGTGTCCGCATCGCTCGAATCGGAACAAAGTTCACTATCGTGCGTAGATATAAGACTCCCGTAGGGAAAGTAAGTTGCGTTTCAAGGAATGGCTCCACGTATAAGTATACTCCTCCTCTATGAAGGGGATGTGGATACCGCAATCGCCTTTATTTCCTTCGTGTATTGAGCACTCCCTTTACCGATGGGCTCATCGGTTTGTCAGGGCGATGAATACACCCAATCCAGCAGCAGGGGCGACGCTTCCCTTCTTTCAGTTGGCTCCGTACTCGTCGCACATGGTCATGACGTGTCTCTGCTTTTTGTACGGAAATAGTCCAACAAATCCATTCATTGCGCGCAAGCGGCGTCAGACTCTCCCATGCCGCACGTGCCTTAGCATCGACACTCAAGACCTTTCGCACATCAGACGGGAGGGTGTGTACCGTGCCGCCAGAAATCTTTGGTGCAGCCATAGAGTGAGAATATCACTCTGGCTGCTTCCTTTCTATTCGAGAATACCGTCGAGGTTAACGTCGTAGAGAATTTGTTCCCCAACGAGGCGGTAACTGAGCACTTCTGCTCCAGGGAGCCAGAGTGCAATCTCGCGCTCAGCTTCTGAAGGCTGGTCTGAACAGTGAATGAGGTTGCGTACTGCGCGGTCATCAATTGCCGCAATAGAGTAGGAGTCCACCGTGAGGTCACCACGAATGGTACCAACGTCTGACGTTGCGGGCTCCGTGCCTCCCACAAGCTTCTTCACCACTGCAACTGACTGGTTGCCTTCAATCACCATCATAACGACCGGTCCTGCGGTCATGAACGTTACGAGTGCGCGGATGATGTCCTTGCCATACTCAAGGGCTTCCTTTTCTACCGGGAGTCCTGCTGCCTGGCGGTCGGCCATGATGCCCGCTCCCTTCTTCTCAAACCATGCGTCATCCTTGCCGTAGTGCTCCCAGAGTTTTGTCTCGTCGAGCATAGAGAGCTTGAGGTAGACGAGCTTGAGGCCCGTGTTCTCGAAACGGCGGACGATTTCGCCAACCAGTCCGCGCTGAACGCCATCAGGCTTAATCATCACGAACGTACGCTCTTTCTTGGGGTGCGGGGTAGGCATGGTTCCTATAGTAAAAAATCGCTTTCGCGCTTGTATGTGGGGAGTATAGCCTAAATCCTGTTACTCGCCAGGGCGCCTCGTAATCACCAACGTCTTCTCCTTCTCTACTAAAATAGTGTGCTCGAAGTGAGCGGAAATGGAGCCATCCTTGGAGCGGTACGTATAGCCATCAGGCGCAAGAATGACCGAAGCCTTGCCTGCGTTGGCAATCGGCTCAAGCGCGAGCACCATCCCCTCCACAATCTCAGGCCCCGTACCAGGCGTGCCAACGTTACTAATCCAGGGCTCCTCATGCACCGCCGACCCTACACCGTGTCCGCCAAGTACCTTCACGACCGAGAAGCCGCTTCCCTTAAAGGCAGCTTCGGTTGCGTGCGAGATGTCGCCAATACGATTGCCCGGGCGCGCAGCAACAATCGCGTCTTCAAGTGACTTCGCTGTCACCTGCATAAGGCGCTTCGCCTCATCACTCACTTCCCCTACGGCAACGGTGAGGGCAGAATCGGTAACAAATCCCTTGTGAATCAATCCAAGATCAAGCGCAACGATATCGCCTTCCTCAAGAATACGTGGTGCCTCGTTTGGAATACCGTGCACCACCTCATTGTTTATAGAAACGCACAGCGTCGCTGGATACGGACGCACCCCACGCTCGGGAGTGTAATCAAGAAAGGCCGGGACGTCCCCTCCCTCACGAATCAGCTTCTCTGCAAGAATATCAAGGTCAGCAGTTGAAACGCCGGGCGCCACAATCTTCGCTACCTCAGAGAGCACGACGCCAAGACGGCGTCCAGCTTCGATGATTCCCTCCCGCTCTTCTGGTGTACGGACAATCATTCGAGGTTGAGCGCGTTCTGTATCTCTGCCTGAATAGCGTCGACCTCACCCTCGCCATTCACTTCAACAAGCTTTCCAGCTTCGCGGAACACCTCAATAGAAGGCTCGGTGAAGATGCGGTATTCATCAAGTCGTTTCTCAACCGCATGGTCGTCAGCACGTCCAGAGACACCTTTTCGCTTCTCGAGGCGGTCAATAATTTCAGCATCTGAGACCTTCACGTGCACTGCCGTGAACGGACGCCCGAGCCAGGTGAGCACATCAACGACGACTTTAGCTTCAGGCACCTTGCGGCCAAAGCCATCAAAGATTACTCCCTGGGTAGAAGGAAGGTTGAGTACCGACTTCTGGAAGAGATACATCGCAAACCAATCAGGAGCAAGAAGGCCCTTCTCAATCTCCTCGCGCATCTTGGCACCTACTTCCGTATCTTCTTTCATAAGTGCACGGAAGAGGTCCCCGGACGCAATGGTCTGCCATCCGGTCTTCTGTGCCAGAAGTGCAGCCTGTGTGCCCTTGCCGCTGCCGGGCTTACCTATAAGGAGTACTGTGTTCAAATCCATACCGCACTACTGTAGCACAAGGGGAATTAGTATTCCTTGAGCGAAACCTGCGCGTCAATCTTGCGGATGAGGTCGAGCACCACGGTGACCGCAATGATAAGCGCGGTACCACCGACGAGAATGGCGGTGATGCCGGTCAATCCCTGCACGATGAACGGAACGACGGCGATAGCACCGAGGAAGAGAGCTCCTGGGAAGGTCACGCGGGTAACGACATTACCGATGTAGGTTTCCGTCTCGCGTCCAGGACGAACACCTGGAACGAAGGCGCCAGACTTCTGCAGGTTCTCTGCCACGCGGTGTGGCTCGAACGTAATAGAGGTGTAGAAGAAGGTGAACATGAACACGAAGAGGAAGTAGACCGCACCATGGAGCCATGGGTTTGCGGAGAAGGCTGCGTAGCCTGCAACCCAAGGATCAAGGCCGCCAACACCAACCGCAGAGAGACCCGTAAGCACCACCTGTGGAAGGAGCGTGAGCGAGAGACCGAAGATGATTGGCATCACTCCTGCCTGAAGGATACGAATCGGAAGGTAGGTAGCTGCTCCCTGCTGATGGGCAGCGCCGCGTACCTGGCGCGCATAGGCGATAGGAACTGAGCGCTCTGCCTCAGACACTGACACCACCGCGTAAATAGCAGCAAGGGAGAGAACGAAGAAGCCGAGATAGGCTGGGATGTTCGCCGCCGTTGCAGTGTAGAGAAGCTGCGAGAGACCACCTGGGATGCCGGCGATGATGCCTGCGAAGATTATGAGCGAAACACCGTTACCGATACCGAACTCGGTGATGAGCTCACCAATCCACATGAGAAGCATGGAACCTGCTGCAACGAGGAAGACGTTCACTGCGAAATCAAACGGCGTAAGCGAGGTCACGACACCCTGCGTCTCAAGAAGCGAGAGGAAGGCAACGGCCTGAAGGATGGCAAGCGGGATGGTGAGCGCGCGGGAAATAGCGATGAACTTGGTGCGGCCTGCCTCACCCTCCTCAGAGTACATAGCCTTAACGGCTGGGAAAATAACGGTTGCGAGCTGCATGATGATGGACGCCGTAATGTACGGACCCACACCGAGCATCACAATGGAAAGATTCTCGAACCCGCCTCCGGAGAAGACGTTCAAGAGACCAAGGAACTGGTTGTTTGAAAAGAACTGCTCGAGCGCAAGCGGGTTAACGCCCGGAATCGGAACAGAAGCCAAGAAACGGAAAACGGCAAACGCCGCAACGATGAAGAGAACGCGGAACCTGAGGACGGGGTCCGTGACGACGAGGGAGATTTTCCTGAAGAATTCGCTAACCATTGAGGATGGAGCCACCTGCCTTTTCGATGGCGGCCTTGGCAGTAGCGGAGAAGCTTACTCCTGAAATCGTAAGCTTTTTGGTGAGTTCACCGGCACCAAGAATCTTGATTGCCGGAACGCGTCCGCCGCGCGTTGCGATGATGCCCTTCTTCACGAGCACTGCTGGCGTAACCGTGTCACCTGCAGAAAACGCTGCCTCAAGAACAGCAAGGTTCACTGGCTTTGCGACCACGCGATCAAGGCGCACGGTGCGACTGCGGTTCTTACCGTGTCCACGAAGCTTAGGAATCTTCTTGATGAGGTCACGCATCTCAGGGCGCATCTTGCGACCAGAACGTGCCTTCTGACCCTTGGTACCACGACCGGAGGTCTTTCCGCGCTTGCCACCGCGACCGACACGCATCGATGTGACGCGCTTGGACTTTGCTTTGAGTGTGTTGGTCTGCATATATAAAAGGTTAGCCCTTGAGCTGCTTGAGTGCAGCAACGGTAGCGCGTGCAATGGTGAGCTTGTTCTTCGAGCGGGTGAGAATCTTGGTCACCACGTCTCCGATGCCGGCGAGCTCAAGCACGGTACGCATTGCGGAACCGGCGACGAGTCCACGACCCGGGGAAGGAATAATGGAAAGGGTGGTAGTGCCGTAGACGACCGAGACGTCATGACGGATGGAACCGCTCTTGGTGCGAGGAACAGTGACAAGGTGCTTCTTGGCGTCACGTACTGCCTTATCAATAGCGAGTGCAGTGTCTGCTCCCTTACCAAGACCAACGCCCACGCGTCCCTTGCGATCCCCAATCACGATGGTGACGGAGAAGGAGAAGCGGCGACCTCCGGCCATAACACGGGCCACACGACGCACGTCGACCGTTACCTGGTCGAATTCAGAGCGTTCACGCTCACGGCGCTCACGAGGGCGGCCTCCGCCACGGCGGTCGCCTCCACGTCCGCGAGGTCCTCCACGCTGAGGAGCTTCGGTCTTCGTCTCCACAGGCTTTGCCTCTGCCACAGGAGCGTCAGTTGGTGCGATAGGATCCATAGTTGCTGTGTCGGTCATAGTACTAGAAAGAAAGTCCGCCTTCGCGTGCAGCGTCAGCAAGTGCCTTCACCTGTGCGGCGTAGGCGTAGCCAGCGCGGTCGAAGACGATTGCCTTCACGCCCTTTGCTACTGCGCGCTCTGCGATTGCTTTGCCGACTGCAACTGCCTGCTTGCCGAGTGGGCCAGGGAACTCGCGGCCGTGAGCAGCGACAAGCGTCGTGCTGGTGTCGTCATTGATAATCTGCGCGCTGATGAAGCGGTTAGAACGGAAAATAGCGAGACGTGGGCGCGCTTCGGTTCCCTTAATCTTGCCGCGTACCCGCTTGTGGCGGCGAATGCGAGATTCAGATTTTGTAAGAGTCTTAGGCATACGAAATATTAGACGGCCTTCTTGCCCTGCTTACGGCGGATAACCTCACCCTCGTAGGCGATACCCTTTCCGAGGTACGGCTCCGGTGGCTTGATAGCACGAATCTCAGCGGCGAACTGTCCCACCTGCTGCTTGTCAGAACCCTCGACCGTAATCGTATTCTTCACGACGGACGCTGTAAGTCCCTCGGGAACCGGGACCGTCACCTTGTGCGAGAAACCAACGGCGAAAACGAGGTCTTTGCCCTGAAGCTCAACCTTGTAGCCGACACCCGTGAGGATGAGGTTCTTCTTGAACGGCTCCTCCACTCCCTTAATCATGGTCTTGAGGTGTGCGGCAAAGGTGCCCGTGAGCGCGTGCGCAAGGCGGGTGTTGTTCTTTGGCGCAATAACAACGCCCTCAGGAGTAACTTCTATAGAAAGTGAGGTGTGCACCGCGCGCGAAAGCGTTGCCTTTGACCCCTTAACGGTGAGTACGCCGTCAGCCGAGGTCACCTGGACCTTCGAAGGAATTACTATTGGTTTCTTTGCGAGACGGGATGCCATAGAAGTATTACCAGATTTCAAACAGCTCTTCACCACCGACCTTTACCTGACGAGCCTCCTTGTCAGCAAGGATGCCCTTCGGAGTCGAGATGATGCGTGCACCAAGTCCGTTCTTCACCGAGTGTGCAGTGCGAGAAGAGACATAGAGACGGCGACCTGGCTTCGAGATGCGCTTCACGTCGTTAATCTTGTGAACGCCGTTCTCGTGGTAGGCGAGACCGACCTCAAGCATCTTCTTACCTCCCTTCTCGCGAACATCGACGGAGGCGACGAACCCGAGATCGCGGAGCTTCTTAGCAATGTCCTCGAGGTGACCTGAGTGCGGGAGCACGACCGAGGTGTTGCCGATGGCGCCGGCATTCTTGAGGCGGATTATGAAATCTCCGACGCGGTCGCTTACCATGATGCTTTCTTTACGCCCGGGATCTTGCCCTGGCGGGCCATCTCGCGGAACTGGATGCGGGAAAGACCGAAGGCACGGAGGTACCCACGACCACGACCCGTAATCGAACAACGGTTCTTGACCCTGACTGGGGAGGAGTTCTTCGGAAGCGTCTGTAGGCCCTCGTAATCCCCTGCCTCCTTCATAGCGGCACGCTTACCAGCGTACTGAGCGACGAGCTTAGCGCGCTTTAGGTTCCGGGCGATTTGGGACTTTTTGGCCATAAGAAAAATAGCTCCGAGGAGCGTCGAATCAATGTATCAACAGTGGCAGTCAGTGTCAAACGACGCTGAATCTACGCCTTAAAAGGCACGCCAAGGTGCGTGAAGAAGGCCTCCGCCTCCGGCTTCGACTTAGCCGTCGTTACTATCGTGATTGCCACCCCAAACACGTCCTTGAGGTCCTCGTCAGAGGTCTCAGGGAAAATCGTGTTCTCCTTGATACCAATGGTGATGTTCCCCATATCATCAACGGTGGTCTTTGCGATGCCGCGGAAGTCACGAGTACGAGGAAGGGCGATGTGAATCAACTTATCAACGAAATCAAACATGCGGCCGCCGCGAAGGGTGACCTGGTAACCAACGATATCGCCCTCGCGCACCTTGAACTGTGCAACCGACTGCTTTGCGCCGCGAGGAGACGGCTTCTGACCGGTGATGATAGCAAGCTTCTTCTCAACGAGCGCCTTCTTAAGCTTGTCTGCCTTTCCGACACCGGAGGAAACGACCACCTTGGTGATGCGCGGAGCCGCCATTCGGTTTTTGTACCCGAACTCTGCGGAAAGTGCCTCGAAGGCAGTCTGCTGGCGTTGTTTTGAAAGCATCATAAAAGTTATTTGAGAACGGTCTTACTCTTCTTCGTGATGCGCTGACCATCCTTGCGGCCTACACGGGTTGGCTTCTTGGTCTCAGCATCAATAAGCATCACGTTTGAGGCGTTGATAGCTGCTGGGTGCTCGACGATGCGGCCAGACTGACCACGACCACTCTTCCTGACGTGGCGCTTTGCCATAGCGATACCGTCAACGACAACACGGTTCTCCTTTGGAAGAACGGTAAGGATCTTGCCTTCCTTTCCCTTGTCCTTGCCGGACACCACGATGACGTGGTCGCCCTTCTTGAGCTTCATCTTCATGATGACCACCTTCGGTGCGCGGCGAGAGTTCTTCTTGCGGCGTCCTGCGGCGTAGGACTTCTGCTTGGTCTTAGTGTACTTTTTCATACTTAAACGATTTCAGGTGCGAGTGACGCAATGTTCTGCCAGCCCTTCTCGGTGAGCTCACGAGCAACTGGACCGAAGACGCGGTTGCCCCGAGGACCCATCTCCTTACCCTGCTTCTCGATGATAACGACAGCGTTGTCATCAAAGGCAATGTAGGAACCGTTAGCGCGGCGTGCAGCTTTCTTGGTGCGTACAACCACTGCCTTCACGACATCCTTCTTCTTCGTTGCCTTGCGAGGCTCTGCGGTCTGAATGGAGATCACGACGACATCGCCGAGGCTTGCGTAGCGGCGCTTGGACCCACCGAGTACCTTGAAGACACGGCCAATCTTGGCGCCTGAGTTGTCAGCAACGGTAACGATAGTGCGGTCGTGAATCATGGTCTTATGCAGTAGCGATCTTGAAGCGCTTCATCTTCGAAAGCGGGCGGCACGCGACGATGGTGACATTGTCGCCAACCTTCACCGTGTTGCCCGGGTCATGGACCAAGAACTTCTTGGTGCGGGTCTGGAACTTCTTGTACTTCGGGTGCTTCACGTAGCGAGAGACAGCCACCGTAGCGGTGTCCTTCATCGCCGTCTTTACGACGACACCTTTGAAGCTCTGGGGACGTGAGGTAGGAGTTTCCATGGTTAGTTGCTTACCTTCGCGCGAAGCGTGAGTTCCGTCAAGATGCGGGCAATATCCTTGCGAATCTTCGCAGGGGCGTTGCTCTCCTTCGGGCGTGCCCCCGCAGCCTCAAAACGAAGCTTGCGGAGCTCCTCCTTCTTCTCGAGAAGTGCCTTGTTGAGCTCTTCGACGCTCTGGTCCTTGAATGTAAGTTTCTTTGCCATAAATGATTAGGAACGAAGAACGACGGAGGTCTTAAGCGGAAGCTTTGCACCGGCGCGGCGCATAGCATCGCGGGCAATCGCATCCTCAACACCATCGAGCTCGAAGAGCACACGACCTGGGTGCACCTCAAACACGAAGTGCTTCGGGTCTCCCTTTCCCTTACCCATCTTCAAACCGTCTGCCTTCTGCGTAATTGGGCGGTCAGGGAAGATGCGAATCCAGAGCTTGCCTCCCTTGCCGGTAACGCGGGTGAGCACCTTACGAGCGGCCTCAATCTGGTTAGAGGTGATGCGAGAAGCGGTGGTTGCCTTCATGCCGTGGGAACCGAAGGACACCTTCGTACCACGCGTATCAGGACGCGCCATCTTGGCTGGAGACTTTCGTCCAGTCTGCCACTTGCGGTGTTTTACTTTTTTAGGAAACAACATACGAAAAATATTATGCGCGCGGTGCTGGCTGCGGACCGTGATTGCGCTCGGTGAAGGTGTCGCCGAGGTAGACCCAGACCTTGATA
This sequence comes from Minisyncoccota bacterium, assembly GCA_018062165.1. GTDB lineage: Bacteria > Patescibacteriota > Minisyncoccia > Phycocordibacterales > Phycocordibacteraceae > C7867-001. Next base: position 9,048 of record JAGOSU010000001.1, on the reverse strand, counting down.
CCAATCTGGCCGTACGGAAGGTGCGCCTCCGTGTGTGCGTAGTCGATGTTTGCACGGAAGGTCTGAAGCGGAATACGTCCGCGCTTGATCTGCTCGATGCGAGACATGTCAGCACCACCGAGGCGACCAGAAATCACGATGCGCACTCCAACGACATCACGAACGGCCATGACCTTCTCGACGGTGGACTTCAGCACACGGCGGAACGGAAGGCGCTTCTCAAGACCCTCGGCAACCATCTGACCGACAACGGAAGCGTTGGTTTCTGGCTGGCGAACTTCCATGATGTCGAGCTTCACGAGCGACTTGCGAGCAGCAGAATCCTTAGGAGATGCCTTAGCGATGACGCCAGCGAGTTCCTTGCGGAGCTTGGTAGCGTTCTCACCAGAACGTCCGATGACGAGACCTGGGCGGGCGGTGTGCAAAAGCACGCGGGTCTCGGTAGCAGAGCGCTCAATCTCGATGTCTGAGACGTGCATGCCCTTAAGGCGCTTGGTGAGGAAACGGCGTATACCCTCATCAATAGCGATATTCTCGCGATACTGTGCCTTGCCACGGGCAAACCAACGGCTCTTCCAATCCCGGATGATGCCGAGGCGGTGTGCGTAAGGATGTACGGTGTGTGTCATACGAAAAGTTATGCGAGCTCAACGCTTATCTGGCTCTTCCTGCGGCGTACCGGTGCTCCACGACCCATAGCGCGGGGCATGTACTTCACCAACATACCTGCGGAATCAACCGTAATGTTCTTCACCTTGAGCTTGGAAACATCCTCGCCCTTGTTCTTGGCGTTGGCAGCAGCAGACTCAATCAACTTCTTGATTGGAGCGGCAGCACGCTTCGGAAGGAAGGAGAGCGCAGCAAGTGCGTCTTCTACCTTCTTGCCCTTCACGAGGTCAGTCACGAGACGGACTTTGCGCGGAGGCTGGTTGTGGCTTGTAAGTGAGGCTTTCATAGTTATTTCTTCTTGGCAGGGGCTGCGGCAGCAGGCTCTTTGGAAGCCTTAGCGGCTGCGATCTCAGAGTCCTTCTTCTTCTGCTCGAGCTCCTTCTGCATCTTTCCTCCGTGGCGGATGAACTTCTTCGTAGGGGAGAACTCACCAAGGCGGTGTCCCACCATGTCCTCAGTAACGAGCACATCCACGAAGGCCTTGCCGTTGTGAACACCGAAGGTGAAACCAACGAAGTCAGGAGCAATCTGCGAGTTGCGGGCCCATGTCTTAATTACCCCCGCCGAAGCTGGTTTCTTGTCCTTGACCTTCTTGAGGAGTTTGACGTCCACATACGGTCCTTTCTTGAGGGAGCGAGACATGAGTTAAGCAATGAAAAGCCCGCGTCGCGGGATAGGTGAAATCTATAGGAAAGAGCGCGTAGTGTCAAATAACGGCCTATTCTTCATGATTCCTTCCGGGTAGGGGGTAGTATAGAGAGATATGGACACCAACAAAAAGCTCGCAATCGGAGGGGTCGCCCTCATTATCATCGTTCTGGGCGCCCTTATCTGGTATATGGCGAGCACTCCCGCCCCTGAGGTGCCCGCCCCTCAAGCAGGAGGGCCGCAGGGGGAACCGGGGGTTATAACGGAGGACGAGCAGTACTGGGAGATTGAGGCTGCATACCCTAGCCAGACGCCTCTCAGGGCTTCAGCAGGCGCCGGAGCCGACGCACATGCCGTTGAGGTCATGAAGCAGTTTGCCGAGAACTCAGTGCAGTCCTTCAAGGAAGAGAACGAGCTTCTGACCATGACACAGGACGACATCACGATGCAGCGCCTGGATGAGGGCCGGAAGTACGCCTTTGGTATGGAGTACGAGCTCCACACTTCCGACACCACCGTGTCCTACGTCTATCTCATGTACGCGGACACGCTTGGCGCACACCCCAACGCCTACTACCGCACCTTCACCTTCGACTCTGAAACCGGTGAGGGACTCACACTTGGTGATCTCTTCGTCCCAGGCAGCGATTATCTCGCACGGCTCTCCTCAAGCTCTCACGCGAGGGTCGTGACGCAAATTGCAGCGGCCTCAAATGTGAGCGAGTCCGAACTCAACATGGAAATGATTGATGCCGGCACGACTCCTGACGAAGACAACTTCCTCAACTTCTACCTTGAAGGGAACGACCTGGTTATCATCTTCGCCCCCTACCAGGTAGGGCCTTGGGCGCTCGGAATGCAGGAAGTACGCCTTCCAAAGAGCGAGCTCTCAGCGATACTCCAAGCGAAGTACCGATAGAAAAAGCCCCGCTCTCGCGGGGCTTTTTGTTAACCGTTGGCTTCCTTGGCTTCGCGGTACGCCTGACGTAGCTTGCCTTCGTCAATCGTCGTGACCTTGTTTGCTGCGTCTCCTGCAAGCTCGTGAGATGCACTCTCGGCAATCTGCGCATCCCATGCGGGAGTATTGCCGTAGAGGGCGCGGAGTCTTTCCGTAAAACCACGAACCTTCCCTTCGTAATCAGCTATGTGCGGTTCATCTTGCTTTGGGAATTCAGCATCAGACATGGAATGTATATCGATTAGTGCCAGGTAAGAGTAGCAACAAAAAAGGCCGGGTCAATCCCGGCCTTTTGCTTATCCCTTCTTGCCAACCTTTCGACGAGAAACGATGTGTGAGTTCGAGTACTTCTTCGGCGTACGGGTCTTCTGTCCCTTGCCGGATGGCTTGCCCCACATCGTCTTGGCCCGCCTGAGACCACGACCCTGACGTCCTTCACCTCCTCCGTGTGGGTGGTCAACTGGGTTCATAGCCGTACCACGCACCGTAGGGCGAATACCCTTCCAACGTGAGCGTCCTGCCTTTCCGTACTTCACGAGGCGGCTCTCTTCGTTACCGACGGCACCGATGGATGCCCAGCAGAGGTCAGAGACCTTGCGAACCTCAGTAGAAGGAAGCTTGATCTGCGCGTAGCCTGCGTCATGCGCGATGACTTCTGCATAGTTACCTGCAGAGCGAGCGAGGCGTGCGCCTGCTCCCACCTGGAGCTCGATGTTGTACACAAAGGTACCGGTAGGAATCTTGCCAAGCGGCATGCGGTTACCCGTCTTCACTGGCGCGTCCTCAGAAACCACAAAGCTGTCGCCAACCTTGAGGTCCTTCGGTGCGAGCACGTAGCGGCGCTCACCGTCCGCGAAGAGCACGAGCGCGATGAAGCCAGTGCGGTACGGATCGTACTCGATAGTCTCAACACGTGCAGGAATGTTCTTCTTGTTGTACTGGAAGTCGACATCGCGAAGGCGCTTCTTGTGACCTCCTCCTTGGTGACGAGTGGTGACGCGGCCCTGGGAGTTGCGTCCTGCCTGGTCTTTCTTAGCCTTCAAGAGAGCCTTGAATGGACGGTCACCGGAAAGAAGCTGCTTGTATGGCAGCGTGGTCATTCCGCGACGGCTCTTGGTGTATGGTTTGTAGCTTTTCATAATCTAAAGGTTAGACGAGGGTGATGGTATCGCCCGACTTCAGGTACACATAGGCCTTGTGGCGGCGTGCACGTGTTCCCATACCGCGCTTGTGGCGAAGAGCTTTGCGCTTACCTGGGAGGTTTACCATGCGAATCTGGCGTGGGGTGACCTTGTAGATGGTCTCCATAGCAGCAATGACATCCGTCTTGGTTGCCTCAGGAGGAACCTCAAAGACGTAGACACCCTTCTCGGTACCAATGAGTGCCTTCTCGCTCATCCACGGTGCCTTAAGCACGGTGTCAGCGTTCATAACGGCAGGCTTCTTGGCCTTCGAAACCTTCTTGGCCTTCGTTACTTTCTTCTTCGTGTCGGATGAAAAGAGTCCCATACTTATTTCTTTAGTTTACCGGAAAGAACCGCAAAGGATTCCGTCGGGTTCTCGATGACGAGGTAGCGGCGGTTCATGATGTCGACCGGGTTAAGGTTACGGACCTCTTCGCTCGTGATGTTACCGATGTTGCGGAAGCTCTTCTTCACGCTTGCATCGTTACCGGAGAGCACGATGAGTGCGGCATTCACGCGCTTCTTGGTGAGGTTTGGCGCATCAGCGGCCTTAGCAAGGGCTGAAAGGGTCTTCACTGCTGCGGAAGTCTTTGGCGTACCAAAGGACATCTTCTCGACAAGAATCACCTCACCATCCTTCATCTTGCGAGAAAGGACCGACATGAGAGCGGCGGTGCGCATCTTCTTGTTGATCTTCACGCTGTAGACGCGCTCTGCGCGAGGACCGTGAGAGGTACCTCCACCCACCCAGATTGGGGAGCGGTTAGAGCCGTGACGAGCACGACCAGTACCCTTCTGCTTCCACGGCTTCTTGCCTCCTCCGGATACTTCACCGCGGAACTTGGTGTTGGCGACCGTTGGGCGGGCGTTTGCCTGCATGCCAACGACGACCTGGTGTACGAGGTCTGCATTCCACTGCACGCCGAAGAGCTCTGCCGGAAGAGCGACCGTGCCAGCCTTTGAGCCGTCCATGCCATAGATAACGGCCTCCCCCTTACCTGGGGTAATCTCAGGCGCCTTCTTTGCGCGTGGTGCGGCCTTCTTAGGGGCTGCTTTCTTTACGGTTGTCTTTTTGGTTGGTGCCATACGAAAATTTATGCTGCGATGACTTCAACGACCGAGCCACGAGGACCAGGAACGGCGCCTGAAATAATCATCTCGCCGCTCTTTGCGTCTATGTGAAGCACCTTGAGGTTGGTGACCGTAACGCGGTCTCCTCCCATGCGGCCGGCCATGCGCATGCCCTTGGCCACGCGGCCTCCGGCACGACCTCCTCCACCGATGGAACCTGCCTCACGCTCAGAGTGCTTCTGACCGTGCGAGCGGCGACCGCCGTGGAAGCCGTGGCGCTTCACTACGCCGGCGAAGCCATGTCCTTTGGAGGTGCCGACGACGCGGACACCGTCCCCCGGAGCGAAGGTCTCAAGCGTAATCTCATTGCCCACCTCAAAACCTGCGGTGTCCTCGACGCGGAACTCCTTAAGTACTTTAAATGCCTTGCCGAACTGAGGCTTGCTGAGGCGCTTCTCGGTCTGTGCGTCCATGCCTACCTGCACTGCGGCGTAACCATCCTTGCCATCCTTGGCCTTCACCTGCGTGACGACGTTCGGCACCACCTTGAGGATGGTTCCGGCGTGGACGATACCCTGATCATCGAAGATCTGGGTCATGCAGTCTTTGCGAGCGAGGATGAATTTCATGAAAAAATAAAACGCGCCTTCAATAGCGCGTAGAGGGTCTCCCCTTTCCGGCCATTGGTCCCTCAGTGCGAGGTACGTAGCGTTTCGAGGACTATACAGGGAGGCTCCGAAAGATGCAAGGAAGGCTAGGTATCCCTGAGATCCAGGCGCTTTTGAAGCTCTGCGACCAACTCTCGCATGAATCTGAGGCGTTTCCCCGTAGGGTCCATAGGAACCTGGGCCTCAGTTGCCACGGCCTTTTCCAGATAGCGTATATAGACCCGCAACGAGCTAGGAGAAATGACTCCGAACCTCTTCGCCTCGCCATAGAAGGTCAGTTCATTCAGAGCGTGCGCCAACGGATCCTCTGTTTTCAACGCTTCTTCTACAAGGGCATTAGCCTTATCAATAAAGTGCGTAATGCTCTTTTCCCACTCTTGCTCCTGCTTCGCCTTTCGATAGCCCTTGAGCGGATCGAGCTTCTTCCACCATTTTTTTCCTTCACTCATGATGCGTCTCCGAAACTATCCTCCGAACGAAGCAGTGCCTCAATGCGCTCCCTGGTCATCGGCGTGGATTCATCAGTGCGCTTGATGACCGCCTCGAGTGCGGCAGAATCGTCTGCAATTGCTCGCCGGAGAAGTTCTTTCCACAGCTCCTGTGCCCGAATTTGCTCTGCTGGAGCAGGCTCGGGAGCAGTCTCCGACGAGGTCTGTGCGGACTCGAGATAGGCATTAAACGTATCTCGTAGGGCGTCATGTTGATTGATGAGCTCGACGACCGAAAGCGTGGAGATATCCTGGTTTGCTGCAGAACGGAACTCTTCCGGGAAGGCCATGCGAAAAGTATACCCCTAGCGACCAGCTACCAATTCCTTGACCCCCGGACGCTCAAGGAAGGTTTCATACATCACCGTGGCAATCTCTTCAATTGCTTGGAGGCGGTACGGGCGGTTCTCTAGCTCCTCGATTACCAGAAGCAGGTCTCTATAATCAGCGTTTTTCTTATACCGGCGCTCGAGCGTACGCATGATAAGCACTGAGTCTTGTCCAATATCCATGTCTGGATGGAGCGAGATGTGCACGGCCGGATTCTTCTCCGTACGTTCGAGTATCATCGTCTCGGCGCGCGGGGTAATCCTATCTATCATAAGAGCGAGAGAGTAGGACTGCCCTCCAATTTCTGTGAGCAACGGACCCATCGAGCTCCCGGTCTCAACAGCATCGGTGCAGACAAGCACATTGCGCGCACCTCGCTTTTCAAGCTTCTGCGCTACACCCTCTGCGAGTTGCTTCGCCAACGTAGGCGACGTATATCGTCCAACCGCATACGAAATAACTGGTACATTTTCAGCATCAGGATTTATCCTCTTGTTCAGGAGCGTAAGGAACGTGCGACATATCTGCGCCAGCGGTCGACCAGTAACGTCCTCAGCAATGATCGTGTCTGGCAGCTTCCCCTCGCGTAGTGCATCCTCAAGCCAGGCCCCAAACTCTACCATCGGCAACTCGTGTTCCATTTCGCCCGCGCGATAGCTGGTCGCGTCATCAAGCATCATGATGCGCGCCGCATCCTTCGCCTCTGCTACCAGTTCCCTCAACCGCTCCTGATCGCGCGCTTTCAGCTCTTCGCCAAGTTGTTTAGCGGTTGGAAGTTTACCGGTGAGTAAATCACCAAGATACCCCAGGGGATCTGCGTACCGCATCTGCTCCCGCCGGTAGCCCGCGTTCCTTTTGAGCCCCTCATCTCGATACTTCGCCTTTTCTCGCTTCCGTTGCTCACTCAGCTTGGGAATGGGGTTCTTGCGCTCAAACATAATGAGAAAAGTATATACCGAACCACCGCTCCCGGGAGCCCTTGGAGCGAGGTTTGTGCACGTTCGAACCTTGCAAGTTTCTAGTCCCGGGGTTTAATGGTGAAACGTTATATCTAACATACTCTGTATGGCTGGACCGGAAGGATACTGGGAAAAGAGAAAAGCTGAAGGCAAGAAGCCCCAAGCGGAGATGAGATCATGGGAGAAGCTTTGGCACGCTACAAGAGAAGTTGCTCACAAACTAAAGACCGAGAAAGACCCTTCTGGTTTCTAGAGAACGAGATACAAAAACCGCCCTATTGCTAGGGCGGTTTTGTCAAAGTTGGTCTTGTTAGACCATCTTCACGTCAATCGTCACTCCGGACGGAAGGTTGAGGTTCGTGAGAGCCTCGATGACCTTCGGATTCGGGGAGAGGATATCGATGAGTCGCTTGTGGATGCGCATTTCGAACTGCTCGCGTGCGTCCTTGTGGACGAAGGTTGAGCGGTTCACGGTCCATCGCTTTATCTCAGTCGGGAGCGGAACAGGGCCAACGATTTTCGCTTCGAAGCGATTAGCGGTGTCCATAATCTGCCTTACCGAGAGATCGAGAATCTTGTGCTCGTAGGCGCGGACCCGGATGCGGAGCTTCGGCTCGGTTGGAGCCGACGCTTCTTTCTTCAGGGTCTTTTTAGCTTTAGTTGCCATACGAGTGATACTGGCTTGCTTACGCGGTGATCTTGGTCACAACGCCTGCGCCGACGGTCTTACCACCTTCGCGAATTGCGAAGCGCTGGTTGTCCTCGAGCGCAATCGGAGCGACGAGCTTCACCTTGAAGGTGACCGTGTCGCCTGGCATAACCATCTCCTTACCGTCCGGAAGGGTTACTTCGCCGGTCACGTCCGTGGTACGAACGTAGAACTGCGGCTTGTAGCCTGAGAAGAACGGCGTGTGGCGGCCTCCCTCGTCCTTGCCGAGAATGTAGACCTCCGCCTCGAAGTCAGTGTGCGGCTTCACCGAACCGGTCTTTGAAAGGACCTGTCCGCGGTGCACATCCTCCTTCTTGGTTCCACGAAGAAGGATACCTGCGTTGTCGCCGGCCTGTCCCTCCTGGAGCTGCTTGTTGAACATCTCAATACCAGTGATGGTCGTCTTGCTCGTTGCGGTCATACCGACGATTTCGACTTCCTCACCAACCTTGACCACTCCGCGCTCAATGCGGCCCGTGACCACGGTTCCGCGTCCTTCAATCGAGAAGATGTCCTCGATAGGCATAAGGAACGGCTTGTCGGTCTCACGAACTGGCTGAGGGAAGTAGGAATCCATCGTGTCGACGAGTTCCTTCACCTTGAGTGCCCACTCATCATTGGCATCCGTTGCCTCAAGTGCCTTGAGACCGGAACCCTTGATAACGGGAGCATCAGTGAAGCCCTGCTTTGCAAGGAGCTCCTTGATTTCCTCTTCCACGAGGCTCACCATGTCAGCGTCGTCCACCATGTCTACCTTGTTGAGGAAGACGATAAGACGAGGCACACCAACCTGCTTTGCAAGAAGGATGTGCTCGCGCGTCTGAGGCATAGCACCGTCAGTTGCGGCGACCACGAGTACTGCACCGTCCATCTGGGCGGCACCGGTAATCATGTTCTTGATGTAGTCAGCGTGTCCCGGAGCATCAATGTGAGCGTAGTGCCTGTTTGGGCTCTCGTACTCAGAGTGGTGAAGGGCAATCGTGATTCCACGAGCCTTCTCCTCCGGAGCGTTGTCGATGTTCTCGACCTTCTCGGCGCGGGCCTTGTAGCCTGCACCTGCGTTGAGGTTGAGAACGTTAAGAATAGCTGCAGTGAGCGTGGTCTTACCGTGGTCAACGTGACCGATGGTTCCCACGTTCATGTGCGGCTTGCTGCGATCGAAAGTATCAGCCATACAATGTTTACGTTACGTCTAAGTTTCTAATCAGTACCGCTCACCTGTTACAGGCCGGGAGGCGTATAACAACCAAGGCGTCGGACGGAATACCCGCGCGACGCCTTCATAGACCTGTCCCGTATGGGGAAAGTTTACAAAGAGCGCCGTACCGCGTTACTAGCTAACCTACAGGAAGGGGCGGGAGGGG
>JAGOSU010000036.1 GCA_018062165.1 Minisyncoccota bacterium | reverse complement strand
GCGTACACACTCCGCGAGATGCTCACCATTAAGTCTGACGATATCCAGGGACGCTCTGCGACCTTCGATGCCATCGTGAAGGGCGAGCCGGTTGTCCACTCAGGCACGCCAGCTTCCTTCTCGGTACTTACTAACCAGATCCGCGGCCTCGTGCTCGACATTGAGCCAATGGATCAGCCAACCGATAACGCGTAATACCATGGCTACCTACCCCCCAAAGAAAACGTTCACACGCCCAATGGCGAGCCGCCAGGATTGGAACGCGCTTAAGCTTTCTCTTGCATCCCCTGAAAGGATTCTTGAGTGGTCGCGCGGCGAGGTCACGAAGCCGGAGACCATCAACTACCGTACCCAGCGCTCTGAGAAGCACGGACTCTTCGATGAGAAGATCTTCGGTCCTGAGAAGGACTACGAGTGTTACTGCGGTAAGTACAAAGGCATCCGTTACAAGGGCATTGTCTGTGACAAGTGTGGTGTCGAGATCACTCGCTCCATCGTTCGTCGCGAGCGCATGGGCCACATCGAGCTCGTTACGCCAGTCGCGCACATCTGGTTCCTCCGCTCTATGCCAAGCCGCATGGCACTCCTTCTTGGCGTACCAGCAGCTGACCTTGAGAAGGTCGTTTACTTCGCTGGTTACATCGTCACGAAGGTGGCAGAAGACGTTAAGAAGCGTCTCCTCGGAGAACTTGAGAGCGAGTACAAGACCAAGCACAAGGCTGCTAAGGACGATAAGGATCGTGATGCTCTTAAGGAGCGCATGAGCCTCGCCAAGGCTGAGATTGATTCAGTCGTCGTTGGTAAGGTCTTTGATGAAATTCAGTACCACCGCTTCTCCGTGAAGTACGGAACGCTCTTTGAAGCAAAGATTGGTGCTGAGGCTATCTACGACCTCTTCAAGGCCATTAACCTTGAGGACCTCAAGGTAACGCTTGAAGCTCGCTACGAGCAGGCAGGCATTGCAGAGAAGGAGAAGCTTGCAAAGCGCATTGCGCTCATCACCTCGCTTATTGCAGCGAAGGTTCGTCCTGAGTGGATGTTCCTCACCAAGATTCCGGTTATTCCTCCGGCACTTCGCCCGATGGTCGCGCTTGAAGGCGGTCGTCACGCAACGTCTGACGTCAACGACCTCTATCGTCGCGTCATCAACCGCAACAACCGTTTGAAGAAACTTCTCGACATTCACGCTCCTGAAGTGATTCTCCGTAACGAGAAGCGCATTCTCCAGGAAGCAGTCGACGCACTCCTCGACAACTCAATCCGCAAGTCCGGTGCCTCAGGTGGTGCACTTACGCCGGCACAGCGCCGTCCGCTTAAGTCACTTGCTGATTACCTCAAGGGTAAGCAGGGGTACTTCCGCCAGAACCTTCTCGGTAAGCGCGTGGACTACTCCGGTCGTTCCGTGATTGTCGTGGGTCCTGAGCTTGAGCTTGATGAGTGTGGTCTTCCAAAGCACATGGCGCTTGAGCTCTTCCGCCCATTCGTCATTGCAGGACTCCTTGAGCGCGAGCTCGCGTTCAACATCCGCGGCGCAGGTCGTCTTATTGAAGACGGAGTGTCCGAGGTGTGGGAGATTCTTGAAGAGGCAATTAAGGGTAAGTACGTTCTTTTGAACCGTGCTCCTACGCTTCACCGCCAGGGTATCCAGGCATTCCGCCCTCGTCTTATCGAAGGCGATGCAATCCAGCTGCACCCGCTCGTGTGTCCGGCCTTCAACGCCGACTTCGACGGAGACCAGATGGCCATTCACGTGCCGCTCTCAACTGAGGCGCAGTGGGAGGCAAAGAACGTCATGTCTGCGAACAAGAACATTCTTAAGCCGGGTTCCGGTGAAATGATTGTATTGACCGCAAAGCCACTTGATATCGTGCTCGGTACGTACTGGCTCACCAAGCAGGTGGACGGTGTAAGCGGCGAAGGAAAGTTCTTCCAGAGCCCGAACGCCGCTATTCTCGCGTACGAGTATGGTGCTATCGACCTTCGTGCCAAGGTTTCGGTTATCCCGATGCCAGGAAAGAAGAAGTACGAGGGCTTTGAAGGAAAGGCCTTCGAGACCACCGTCGGACGTCTTCTCTTCAACACCGTGCTTCCGAACGACTATCCGTTCGTGAACGAGCCGATTACGAAGAAGGCGCTCTCAAAGATTATGGACGACTCCGTTATTCGCTACGGTCTTGATCGCATCCCTGAGATTGTGAACAAGATTAAGCGCTTCGGTTTCCAGTACGCCACCATGTCCGGTGTGTCCTGGTCGCTCGACGACGTATCGGTGCCGCCTAAGAAGCAGCCTATTGTGGACGCAGCTCGCGAGAAGGTCGCCAAGATCAACAGCGATTACTTCGAGGGACTTCTCTCTGAAGAGGAGAAGCGCCGTATGGTAATTGAGGTCTGGCACGCAGCTAAGACTGAAGTGGAGAAGCTCGTCGAAGAGCAGCTCGACCCAGCAGGCTCGGTCCATGACATGGTGCGCTCTGGTGCTCGTGGTTCTATCGGAAACCTTACGCAGATGGCCGGTATGAAGGGTCTTATCCAGAACACCGCCGGTGAGACTATCGAGGTGCCGATTGTGTCCTCGATGACCGAAGGACTTAACCCAGTTGAGTACTTCATGTCCACTCACGGTGCACGTAAGGGACTTACCGACACCGCACTTGGTACCGCGCGCGCTGGTTACCTTACGCGCCGTCTCTTCGACACTGCACAGGACTCCATCATTACTGAGGAGGATTGTAAGACGAAGCGCGGTGTGTCCGTAAACCGTGTCTCTGCTTCCGGTATCCGCACCGACTTCGGTGAGGCTATCCGTGGCAGGACGCTCGCCGCTGAAGTAGAGGGCTTCAAGAAGGGTCACTACCTCAACGCTGAGGACGCACAGAAGATTGGTGCGTCTGACGTGAGCTCCGTTATGGTGCGCTCCGCAATGTCGTGTGAGACTCGGTACGGTATCTGTGCCACCTGTTACGGTATGGACCTTACGAGTCAGGAGAAGGTGGACCTCGGTGAGGCCGTCGGTACCGTTGCCGCTCAGGCAATTGGAGAGCCGGGAACACAGCTCACCATGCGTACCTTCCACGCTGGAGGTACCGCCTCCGTTGGTGGAGACATCACGCAGGGTCTCCCTCGTGTTGAGGAAGTGTTCGAGAAGCGCTCGCCAAAGAACCCAGCGATTGTCTCGAAGACCAACGGTATTCTCCTTGAAATCAGGGATGCAGGTCGCGACAAGATTCTTGTCGTTGCACCGGAAGCAGGTTCTGAGACCAAGAAGCGTAAGGGTAAGAAGGAGGGCGACTCCTACGAGTACCTTGCTACCTACCCTCGTATGCCGCTCGTTAAGGCAGGGGATTCAGTCATGAAGGGCCAGCTCCTCACTGACGGATCTGCTGACCTCGACGAACTCTTCGAGTACGCCGGTCGCGCTGCGGTACAGGAGTACATCATCACGGAAACGTCTAAGATTTACGAGCTTCAGGGAGCTTCGGTGTCCCGCAAGCACCTCGAGGTTATCGTGAAGCAGATGTTCTCACGCATGAAGATTACTGAGACCGGAGATTCCGACTACTCAGTAGGAGACGTGCTTGAGGGCTGGGAGTTCGAGGAGGATGTGAAGAACATGGAGGCAGATGGGAAGCTCCCACCGAAGGCGCGCGAGATGGTGCTCGGTATCAAGGAGTCTGCGCTTTCACGTCGCTCCTTCCTCTCCGCTGCATCGTTTGAGCAGACTACGAAGATTCTTATCAACGCAGCCCTCAAGGGCTCCGTCGACACGCTTCGCGGCCTCAAGGAGAACGTCATTCTCGGTCGCCTTATCCCGGCAGGTACGGGCTTCGCCGGAAGCCGCAAGCACGATTCCATCGGGGCACTCCAGAAGGAGCGCACGGTGCGGATGGCAGCAGCTGCCGCAGAAGAGGAGGCGAGGATGCCACTCGAAAGCACGAAGTAACACACGATACGAGCCCTCTGGGCTCGTATGTGTTTAGCGCGATACACTACACACAATGGCGGACACCGTACAGCTCGTGAAAGAAAAACTGTCGATTGTCGATGTAGTATCGCCGTACGTAAAACTCACTAAGGCTGGTAGGTATTGGCGTGGGCTGTCTCCCTTTAACAAGGAGAAGACGCCGTCCTTCTATGTAAACCCAGAACGCAATTCCTACTACTGCTTCTCCTCGAGTCAGGGAGGGGATGCGTTCACCTTCATTGAGAAGATGGAGGGAGTGGACTTCAAAGGTGCGCTCAAGATTCTTGCAGAGAAGGCAGGCGTGCCGCTCGTGTATGAGCGTAATCCGGTAAACAAAGACAAGCAGAACAAGCTCTACGAGGCGCTGACGCGAGCAGAAATGTTCTTTGCCGCAGGTCTTGATGAGAAGGGTAGTGCGTACCAGTACGCGCTGTCCCGTGGGCTCACGCCTGAGAACATTAAGGCGTGGAATCTCGGGTTTGCACCTGAGGCATGGCGCGCACTGCTCGAAGACCTTTCAAGCAAGGGCTTCACAGTTCCGGAGCTTGCGGCTGCAGGTCTTGTAAAAGAGGCAGACGAGAAGAAGGGAACCTTCTATGACCGGTTCCGCAACCGTCTCATGTTCCCGATTAAGGACAGTGCTGGGAGGACGGTGGCGTTCACGGGCCGTGCACTCGGGGATGATGAGGCGAAGTACCTCAACTCGCCTGAAACTGAGCTCTTCAAGAAGTCGTTGGTGCTCTTCGGTATGGATAGGGCAAAGGACGCTATTCGTACTCGCGGGTTTGCGCTTCTGGTTGAGGGTCAGTTTGACCTCTTGCTTGCGCACCAGGCTGGCTTCCAGAATACCGTAGCGCTCTCGGGAACGGCCCTATCTTCATCGCATCTTTCGTTTATAAAGCGATACTCAGATAACCTCATGCTTGCCCTTGATGGAGACAGGGCAGGGCTTGCTGCTTCCGCTCGCACTGCCGCACTCGCGCTCTCGACAGGCATGAAGGTGAAGGCGGTGCGCCTTCCAAAAGGACAGGACCCGGCAGACCTCATTAAAGAGAATCCAAAGGAGTTCGCGGGGAAGGTTGCGTCTGCGGAACCAATCGTTGAGTTCTTCCTCTCAGCGCTTGCTGCGGCGGAAACGGACCCGCATAAGCTTCTTCTTGCGTGCGAGAGGGTAGTGGTGCCGCTCATCGCTGCCATGAAGAGTCCGATGGAGCAGGAACACTTCATAGGGAAGACGGCGAGGTCCTTGAACCTCACTCCGGACGCCGTCAGGCTCTCAGTGAAGAACGCCGCTCGTGCGCTTCCGAAGGAGGAGGCTGAACCGGGGTCAGTTCCGACTGCTTCTCGCAAGCCAACCCCCCTCGAGATGCGTAAGCTCATCCTTCAAGCGGCGGCCCTCTCATATCCCGGTACTCCGCTTGCAGAAAGGCTCGCAAGCGAGTACGCTCGAATTACTGGCACCGCCTTCCCGGAGGAACCCCCTCCTGAACGCGTGCTCTTTGAGGCGGGACTCGCTCTCGGCGAGACGCCTGATGAAGGTTCTGCAGACGATCTTGTGCGCGCATTCGAGCATGCCCACCTGAGCCACCGCCTCGGTGAGGCGACCGCTCGTTTGCGAGCCGCAGAGACCATGAAGGACGAGGCAGCAATTACCGCTGCCGCCAACGAATGTAAGGAACTTTCTCAGCTCCTCTCAGCCCTTTCCCGCTAATTTAAATGCCATGAAAAAGAAACCTCTCAAGAAGAAAGTCGTAAAGAAGGTCGCCAAGAAAGCGGTCAAGAAAGCTGCACCCAAGAAGAAGGCAGTGAAGAAGGTTGTGAAGAAGATGCCCGCCAAAAAGAAGGCGATGGCAGTCGTTCGTGTTGCTGCCGGAGGCGCCAAGGCGAAGGCTCGTAACGAGCGCGACGCTAAGGCTGAGAAGCTCGTCCTTAAGGGTCGTGAGCGCGGTTACATCACGTACAGCGAAATCCTCAAGGAGTTCCCACACATTGAGGACGACGTTTCCTTCCTCGACCAGCTCTATGAGCGCTTCTCCATTGTCGGTATCGACATACTCGAAGGCGGCATGCTCGAGGACAATGCTGATGAGTACCTCGCTACCCGCAACATTAAGGGACGTGAGTCTTCCGGTTACGACTCCATCCAGATTTATCTTCGTGAAATCGGACAGTATCCGCTCCTTACCGCCTCAGAGGAGCGAGAGCTCGCTAAGCGCATTGAGTCAGGGGACGATGAGGCTCGCAACATCCTTGCACGAAGCAACCTCCGTCTCGTGGTGTCGATTGCTAAGAAGTATGTGGGCCGCTCCCCGGACCTCACGCTTCTCGACCTTATCCAGGAAGGGAACCTCGGGCTCTTCAAGGCCGTCGATAAGTTCGATTGGAAGAAGGGCTATAAGTTCTCGACCTACGCTACCTGGTGGATTCGCCAGGCTATTACTCGTGCGCTTGCCGACCAGTCCCGCACCATCCGCATCCCCGTGCACATGGTGGAAACCATCGCCAAGTACAAGCAGGTGTCCCGCCGTCTCGCACAGACACTTGGCCGCGACCCACAGCCAGAGGAGGTTGCTATTGAAATGGGAGTTGAAGTTGAGAAGATTTACCAGATTGAGAAAATCAATCAGGACACCCTCTCGCTAGAAAACCCAATTGGTTCTGATGACGATGAGAAGTCGACCCTTGGAGACTTCATTGCTGACGATAAGATTCCGTCCCCGGTGCAGGAGTCTTCAGAGCGCATCCTCGCTGAGCAGGTCCGCGACATTCTCGACGACCTCTCCCCTAAGGAGCGCAAGATTCTCGAGATGCGCCATGGACTTCTTGATGGTATCTACCACACCCTTGAAGAGGTGGGGAAGGAGTTCGGAGTTACCCGCGAGCGTATTCGCCAGATTGAAGCTAAAGCCCTCGAGAAGATTCGTACACACGACAAGAGTCGTCGCCTCAAGAGCTACTAAAAGTTATGAACTTGGGGGCCGTTGACACTCCTCTGGGGCAGGCGTAGTCTCCATCATTAACGTATGCAGGCACCAACCTTTACAGGGCTTCACGG
>JAGOSU010000035.1 GCA_018062165.1 Minisyncoccota bacterium | reverse complement strand
CCAAGCTCCTTGGCGCGAGCGATAGGTACGTTGTCGACGATGCCGGAGTCCACTGTGATGACGAGCGTCGCCCCTTCTTTCGCGAGCTTCTCGATGCCCCCTTCGTTTACCCCGTACCCCTCTTCGTGTCGGTGCGGAATGTAGTTTACGAAGTTCGCCCCCGCCTTCTTGAGGAAGTCATGCAGGATGACACCCCCCGGGATACCGTCGCAGTCGTAATCGCTCCAGACGGCGATGCTCTCCTTGGTGCTTATTGCCTTCGCAAGGCGCTCAGCCGCCTTGGGCATGTTGAGTATCTTCATCGGGTCATGAAGATGCAGGTCGTAGGAAGGATTCAGGAAGAAGTCCGCCTCTTCCTTGGAGGTAACGCCCCTATGAGCGAGCAACAGAGCGGCAAGGTCGTCGTAGGCGACGAGCGCAGCTCGGGTTTCTTCGTCTAGAGGCTCACGGAGAGAGAACATGTGAGCCCCAGTGTACCAAATTCAGTTCAGGGCTTCGATTCCAGGGAGCGTGCCTTCCGCGAGGAAGTCGAGCATGGCACCACCGCCAGTTGAAATGAACGAGAACTTATCAGCAAGACCCAAGTTCTCAACTACTGCGATGCTGTCGCCTCCTCCCATGACCGAGTGTGCGCCGCTGGCTACGATTGCCTTGGCAAGGTTCTCGGTGCCGTCGGTGAATCCGTTTTCGTAGTTACCCAAAGGGCCGTTCCACAGCACTGACTTCGACTCTTTCACAATAGCTGCAAGGAGCGCGCTGGTCTCAGGACCAATGTCGAGGATTGCTTCGTCGTCTTTGACGTCAGAAAGTTTCGCAGGATGTCCTGCGGCACGGGCAGCTCCCTTAGGGGCAACGATTGCATCTACTGGAATGACAATCTTTTTGTTGTTCAAAAGCTCTCGTATCTCTTCTTTGTTTGTATCGGAAACGAGCGAGGCGCCAACAGGATTCCCCGCCTCCTTGATGAAGTCGTTGGCGAGTGCGCCACCGACGAACACTTTGTCGTAGGAGCCGATAAGCTTTTTTATGACGGGTTCTTTGGTAGAAAACTTCGCGCCACTGATGATAGCGAGCGAGGGAAACTGTGGGTGGAGTGCACCTGCGAGTTCCTTCACCTCCTTCTCGACAAGAAGTCCGGCATAGGAAGGAAGGAACTTCGGGATGCCGACCACTCCTGCGTGTTTGCGGTGACAGACGTCGAAGGTGTCTTGCACGAAGACCTCACCAAGTTCTGAGAGGTTCCTCGCGAACTCCTCATCGTTTGCTTCCTCGCCCGGGTTCTGTCGCAGGTTCTCAAGAATAAGTACTTCGCCAGCCCCAAGTGCAGAGACTGCGTTTCTTGCCTGGTCTCCAATGATGTCGGGGCAGAATTGAATGTCTGGAATGAACTCCTTCATGGCCTCCCACATGGGAGCGAGGGATTCGGTTCCCTTTCCGCTGATGTGGCTTATAAGAATGACGCGTGCACCCTGCTCGCGCAGATAGTTGATTGTGGGGAGCGCGCCGCGCAAGCGGAACGTATTCACTACTTTCCCGTCCGCAACCGGAACATTAAGCGAGGAGCGAACCAATACTCGCACGTCGTTAAGCTTTGGTATGTCGGAAAGGGATTTCATTATTTAAGCGCTTTCACGATGCCGGCGAACATGGTTGGGTCAACACTTGCGTGCCCAGGAAGGAACCCGTCGACGCCTCCACCACCTGCGAGAGCGCGTGCGTTCTCCGGCTCTACTGATCCTCCGTAGATAATTTTCACCTTACTTGCTCCCTTTCCTGGAATGAAGTCGCCGAGAATCTTTCGTATGTACAGCACCATCTCGTTAAGGTCGTGTGACTGGATGGCGTCTTGGTCAGTCTTGCCGATAGCCCACACGGGTTCGTAGGCGACCACGACCTCAAGGCTTTCTTTTGCAGAAAGACCCTTGAACGCGCTCGTAAGTTGTCCGCGCACGAAGGAAAGGTAGTGTGCTTCAGCATCACGTTCGCGCTCTCCGACGCAGAGGATGGGAGTTATGCCGTGCACCAGCGCACGCTTCAGTTTCTGGTTAATGCGTTCATCGCTCTCTCCACGAGCGCGGCGTTCCGAGTGTCCGATGATGGCGTACTTCACGCCGAGTTCTTTCAAAAGAGGTGCGGCAATTTCTCCTGTTTCAATCGTATCGAGGGTGTCTGAGATGTCTTGGGACGCGAGCGCGACATTTCCCCTGCTTCCTGCAAGGAGGCCAAGGTACGGAGCTGGAGGAGCTATGACTATGGAAATCTTGCGTCCGACGGCAAGTCGCTTAGCGACAGCAAGAAGCTTCTTAGCCTTCTCTCGCGTACGAACGTACGTCTTCCAGTTACCAACGATCAACATTGGAAGCAGTATACCAGCCTATTTCTCCCTCCACTCCACGAACTCGTAATCAGTTGAGACAAGCGGTGTAAACGGAGGAGGATCGTTGGCAAGACGTCGGTCATAGGAGTCGATACGGTTTGCGTATCCTCCGTAGGAGGTGCAGCTTCCGTTCAAGCACCACTTAGTTCCCGTCCTTTTATTGGAAACCGTCGTTCCGAGAATGGTGAGCGTGCCTCGAGGGTCGTAGGAACCGCCGTAGTAGTTACGGCCAAAGGCACCACCCTGTGCGATGAAGATACCGTTTAACGTCATGGTGTTGGGTGAATCCGGTGTCACGAGCACGTTATGTTCTGCAATGACGGTGAGGCCATCGGTACCATCAGTCGCACCGTACACGATGTTGTTCTTAAGGTATGCATTCGGAGCAATGCCAGCGTTGACCACGTTAGCTGCGACGACTGTCACCTTTTGTGGAATCGTTCCCTCAATCCAGACGTGGTCTTCAACAAAGATGAGGCCGCAGGTGGCTGGGATAGTGCGAGTCTCGTAGTTGGTCTCGTTGTTGATGAGTGCGCGATCTTCATCGTCATCTGCGGAATTTACCGGGGTCACATCGAGTCGAGTGGTTGAAGTGGTACGTCTAACAGTCACCGTGCCGTTACTGTTGAAGATGAGGTGGTAGCCGTGCCAGTAGGCGGCAGTGTTTGGGTTATTGGTGGTGCTCCAGCGCGGGTAGTAGATACCTTGTGCCTGGGCGAGGGTCTTCAGTGTCCCGAAGTCTGCCGCAATGCCGGCGAAGTTCACCTGTGGCACTGGCCAACTCCAGAGGTCTTGGTTCGGGCCGTTCCCGACCACGCCGGAAGCCGACGAGCTTGCCGGACTGCATCCATAGTCACTCGTGCAGTTCCAGTTCGAAAGTGAACTCGTCACAGAAGAGTTGGCGGTTCCGTCCATACGGATGCCACCGTTGGAGTGGTACGGACCGTTGATGACACGGTCAGCTCCTGCCCACACAGAATCATTGAGGATATAGGAATAGCGAGCCACTGACGGCTGCGCGTATCGTGCATACACAGCGCGCGTGGCACTTGGGGAACCATTGGCCGTGCCAGTTGAAGTGATATCAACTGAGGTCACCTGCCCACACGAAGTGTTCCCGGTGATGGCAAGTGAGATGGTGCCGGTCACGCCCCCTTCCGGGTCGTTGTAGGGAATGGAATAGGGCCCAGCTACGCCAGTGCCGTTTTGCAGGTCATTGGGATAGTGCGCCAAAAACCAGCGATAGTACTCAAGTCCTGCCTCCGCAATTGAGAGGGCGCGCGCCTGTGCGTGTCCTGCATTTTGTAATTTGTTTTCAGTGAGGACATAGCTTGAGAGAGCGCCAAGCACCGTAAAGAAGATTGCGCCGAAAACAATTGCGAGCAACATCAGGTATCCTCGAGGGGCTTTCATAGTTATTGGATGAGGAGGTTACGAAGTGTGGCGCGACCAGTGAGGGTAAAGATTTCCGGAGCACGCTGCGGGTTTAGGTCGGTGTCGACGCGCACGGTGACCTGGGAAATGGCGCTCACATCAACGGGAGCGGTAAGCTCGACTCCACTTGAATCATAGTAGCTGAAGATTGGTGTTGAGGTTGCGTTCCTGACGTACGCAATTACGGTAGCGGTGGTTTCAGGCTGTCCGGAGTAGGACGGAGGGTTTCCTGCGGAGTTAGTGACACCGCGATAGAAGGTGCCATTGTTTAAGTAGAACCGTATCTTCTCCACCGGACCGTCCGCATCGATGTCTGCGTGGAAGGTAACGGTTGAGGTAGCTGCGGAAAGTATGAGGTAGCCGCCGTCTTCCCCGTAGGTTGCCTCGCGCAAGTTTCCGATTGAGGTAATGAGCGCACGGCGTGAGTTCTCAAGCGAGGTTGAAGACTCGAAGATGTAGGTGTTCTGACGATAGAAGTCGACGAGCGCAGTAGTAAGCGCAATGCCTGCGGTACCTACAACCGCGATGACTACCAGCGTTTCCATGAGTGTGAAGCCTCGCATATTAATTGAGGAGCAACATACCCGTTACGGTTGAAGCCGGCAGGACTTCAATCGGGACCTCTGAACTTTGGAGAATATCGATGGTGTAGCCAGTCGAAACCACATCATAGGAATCCCACTCAAGTGTCATGGTACGCACGCCAGAGGCATCGGTAGTGGTCGCAATCTCAGTCTTGTAGATGGCCGCCCCTCCACTGGTTGAGCCAATCGTCTTCGCTCCCGTGATGGTAAGTGGAACATTCGGGAGTGGGAGCGGTCCTTCCGTATAGTTAATCGTCCAATCAAGGAACTGTGGCGTGACGTTCGGGTCGCTTGAAGAGAGCGAGGCGACGAGCGTTAATCCGGGATACGTAGAAGTTGAGATCCCTGAAAGCGACACGGTTCCTGTGAAGCCTGCGGAGTTTCCAGCGAGCACCGCGTCGGGCAATAGCGTGCCATCACTGGTTGCGACGCTGTAATGGATGTCGGTACCTGCTGGCTCTGTGTATGTCGTCCCTGCACTCTCCCAGGTGGCGAGATAGGTTGGTTCGGTGCTCGATGCTTGCGCACTCCCGCTGGCTGCGTACGTTCCGGTGGTTCCAGAGAGAGTGAGCGCACCGCCCGTTACCTGCGTATTAGGACTTGAGGCAAGGCCTGACATGTCGTTAAAGGAATCAGTGAAGGAGTTCGGTGCAATCGGGGAGAAGGTCCGGAGCGTCAGTGTTGAAAGTAAATCAATAGCGAAGGTGCTTGCGGTAGTGGAGTCGGCAACCACCGTCAGATACCCAGGTGTTGGGTTTGCGTTGGTTGCGTCACGTTCGTACGTCTGAGCTTCCGAATAGCCAGTCTTACTGACATATATCTCGTACTGGTCAGAAGCAGGTGCTCCCGGAAGATCAACAACACCCGCGGTGCTGCTGAAGGTGGTTACATCAATGGTTGGGCTGGTAGCAGCATTTACTACACGCACGCTCGCGCCCGACACGGGAAGTCCTGTGGCGTCCACTACGTTGGCGCGCAGTGTTCCGCCTCCGCTAGTGGTTTCAATTGAAGGCGGCACCAGGTTTGAAACCAATGAAACTTCCCTGGTCTGTTCGCGCACGGTGTAGGTAACGGCAACGCGTATGTGTTTGTAGTCGGTGATGATGCCGTTGCTATCAGATGCTCCGCTCCCGTCTGCTGGATCGTCTGCGTACTCAATAAAGGTGCGCATGCCGTAGGCAATATTGTTGAGCGTGGTGGTCGCATACTGTGGAACCACCCCTGCCGGGATACCGCCGACAGTGCCGACGTTTCCATAGTCGAGCGAGCGAATGTATTCAATCTGCGAATTAGCGACCGCAGTTGCCCCTGCTTTCGCTTTCGCAACTCCGGAGACTAAGAGCGAGGCGCGCAGCAACCCAAAGAAGGCGAGGAACACGATGAGGACCAGTGCACTCCCGACGAGAGTGTCGATGAGCGTCATGCCTCGGAAAGGACTCATGCACGTATGATAACGCACTGACGAGCTAGATCTTGTCGGAAAGTGAGTAGATAGGCGAAATCATGGAGATAGCAAAGACACCCACAACGCCGCCGATGAAGAGCATCAGCATTGGCTCAATGATGGTGGAGAGGTCTTTCGTGCGCTCTTCCACGTCGGTCTCGTAATACTCAGCCACCTGTCCAAGCATTTCAGACACCTTTCCGGTCTCTTCCCCCACCGCAATCATGTCGACGATGAAGACCGGATAGAGTTTTGGATGGTCAGAGAAGGCGACGGAGAGTGATTCTCCCTTCTTAACCTTGGCCCCCGCTTCCCCGAGCACCTTACCGAAGCGGTTATCTCCCACCACTTCCTCCGCGATGCTGATAGCGGTCAACATCTCGACACCTGAGGAGAGAAGTGAAGAGAGTGCGCGAGAGGCACGTGCGCTCATGGTTTCGCGTACCAAGTCTCCGATGACCGGAACCCGAAGCGCAACCGCAAGAAGTGCCGCTGCACCAAACCTCGTCTTAAAGAAGAAATAGATACCAATGAAGAAAAGTCCGAGACCCCCGAGCGTAAGGAAGGCGTGGGAGGCCATGAAATCTGAGGCATCGATGATTGCCTTTGTTGCGGCCGGAAGGTCGACACCCAAGGAGGCAAAAGTTGCAGAGAGCGTTGGCACCACGTAAATCATCATGAGCACACCGATGATGATGACCGCCATGAGGATGATGGCAGGATAAATCATCGCGCCCTTCACTTTCTTCTCGAGCGTGTAAGCGCGGTCCATCTGGCGCGCGACTACCTTAAGCGCTTCAGCAAGGGTTCCGGATTCCTCGCCTGCCTTGGTCATGGCGATGAAGAGTTTGGAGAACACCTTCGGATGTTTCGCGAGTGCTTCGTGGAAGGCAGTTCCCTTCTTCACCTCGTTCTCGAGGTCAGTCACCACTTCCTTAAGAAACTTATTAGTGGACTGTCGCTCAATCACCGAGAGCGTGCGGGAGAGCGTGAGGCCTGCGGCGAGCATGGCCGCAAGGTTCTTAGTAAGGATGATGCGCTCTTCGAACTTGATACCGCTTGAGAGCTTGAGGTTGGCCCAGGACGGAAGTCCAACGGAGCCTCCCTCTTCAACGGAGACGACATGGGCGCCCTCTTTCTCTATGAGTTCGTAGACAGCGAAGCGAGAGGGCGCTTCAATCGCGCGCTTCTCCTGCGAGCCATCCTCCTTCTTGAGTGTGACGCGGAATTTCACTACGGAAATCTTAGCACGCTACTTAAGCAGATAGATGCCGCCCAGTATGGCAACGACGCC
>JAGOSU010000034.1 GCA_018062165.1 Minisyncoccota bacterium | reverse complement strand
CGTTTCTTCCATGTTCTTCTCCGCGAAGTTCATGCGAAGTATCGATGAGATGCTTGTGTCTCCAATGCCGCACTGGTTGATTGTGCTGGGGTATGTGACAGGTGGCGTGTTGCGTTCAGTGATTGTGAGCATCTTGGTGATTATCGTGTCGCTTCTCTTCACGCACATTGCGCTCAGTAACATCCTTATCATCATCGGGGCAGGGGTTCTGACCGCCGTCCTCTTCTCGCTTGCGGGTCTGGTGAACGGCATCTTCGCCAAGGGCTTTGATGGCATCACGATTGTCCCGAACTTCGTTCTCACTCCGCTGACCTACCTCGGAGGCATTTTCTACTCCATAGAGCTCCTTCCAGAGCCGTTCCGGTCCCTGTCACTCTTTAACCCTATCCTTTATATGGTGAACGCCTTCCGGCACGGGTTCTTGGGTGTTTCGGATGTAAGCCTGTGGGTGAGCTTTGGGGTCATTATCGTAGTGACCGCGATACTGCTCGGGGCGACGCTGTGGAGCTTTACGAAGGGGGCGGGGTTGAGGAACTAGGGTTCGAATCCTGGGCGGCCAGCGGCTTTGCTGTGCTACTCTGTTGGGCATATGAAATTTATTCAGATTTTCCTGCCTTTGGCGTTACTCGGTGTTTGTATAGTGGCTCCGGCCAGCGTATCTGCGCACGAAACACGTGCGTATCTTATAAACGGCAACACGTACACCATCACGGTTGGTTCTATCGGTGAGCCAGTGGTCGTTGATGACGAAAGCGGTACGGACCTCACCATCTCTCGTAACGGTTCCCCGCTCGAGGGAGCGGAAGAAGGCTTGAAGGCAGAGGTGAGCATTGGGGAAGCCAAGAGAGTCTTCGATCTTGATCCGGTCTATAACGCTCCAGGCAAGTACAAGAATACGTTTTATCCTACTGTCGCCGACACACTCTCGTACCGTATTCACGGCATCCTTGATGGAAACGAGGTGGATTTCACCTACACGTGTTCTGCAGCGGGCCACCAGATGCACGCAGTCGAAGACACCACTCGCGTTGATGTAGGAAACGGAATTGTGCGCACCCTCCAACGAGGCGCATTCGGATGTCCCGTTGCTAAGGCCGACTATGAGTTCCCGGTCGTCACTGAGGACCAGGCAGGACTGGCAGCCGCGGTAGCGCTGTGGCAATGGATTGCGGGCATAGCCCTGGTGCTTGCGCTGCTCAGCATTCTTCTCAACGCCGGCATAGTACGTGGTAAGAAGCTCGACATGGCTATACCTCGTATACCAGCAGGAAAAAACACACTTGTGTACGTCGTCGCTGCCGTTATCCTCGGAGGGCTTATCGGGTATGCAGTTTCAACAATAGATTTTGAGAGTGCGTCGGAACCTCCCGAGGTATCTCATGGAGCGCATGCGATGAAGGAGGTGGATTCGACCATGTCGGCTCCCACACTCTCCCTTGAGGCAGTGCCTGACTCAATGGATGGATACAACGTACATCTCGTGACAACCAATTTCCGCTTCACGCCTGAAACGGCAGGGAAGAGCGCGGTTAACGGCAGAGGGCACGGGCATATCTACGTGAACGGGGTGAAGATTGGCCGCGTCTACAGCGAGTGGTATCACGTAAGTGCAGATAAGCTTGCTTCTGGTAATAACGTCATTGAAGTCACACTAAATGCTGATGATCACAGCGAGTGGACGGTTATGGGTGCTCATATCAGTGCAAAAACTACCGTTTCGAAGTAAGTAGGCTGGTTCCAACATCGTCCAAGACAGCCAGCAGGGTTATACTGATTTCGATGCGGTCGCCGAGGTGGTTCAGGCGCTTGCCCGCAAGGTAAGAGACGTAGGTTCAAGTCCTGCCCGCATCTCCATATGTCACCAGACACCTTTATTCAAGAGAGGCTTGAGCGGTTGCGTGGCTCAAGTACAGTAAGTGCCCTAAGCGAAGCCGACCTCACCGTACTCGTCGAGAAGACCGTGCTTTCTAAGAAATTCCGTAAGTATGCGGTGGACGAGGAATTTGTCCCGCACCTGCGTAGCGCGGTGAAGACGAATTTCGATAGGAACGAGCCAATCAAGTTCATGTTCCCATTCGGGGGATACAAGCTGTGGAGGTTCGAAGAAGCGCCAGAGGCAGACTGGGCGGAACTGTTCAGCATGATGTACTACGCATGGTGGCTTAAGCCTATCGCTGATGCCTACGAGCCAGGGATATGGTTCGACTTCTCCTCAGACGACGTCATCGTCGAGAAGCTCAACCATATCCCGAAAGCAGACACAGCCGCATACAAGGCAAGCTTTGAGCGCGTCATCCACTTCCTCAAGGCGTACATGCCGGAGAACTTCAGCATGACCATGACGCCGGTGGGTTCGCGCTATGCAACGGAAGAGGAATTCGATGCAGACCTCAAGGCAAGAATGGCAGAACTTCTAGCAGAGAATGGAGGGAACCTGCCCGAAGTGCCGGAGGAGGAAGTGGCGATGATGGAGCTGAATGCGAACCCTACAGAGGAGGAACTAAAAGACCCTATGTGGCGGGAGAAGAACAAGCTGCTGCATGACGGCTACATGGCAGTAACCAAGCGGCGCCCCTACAACAAGATGCCGGAAAAAATATCGGTATTCAGCAAACCGTTCCCAAAGACTGTCGGTGTTGGTACGACCAAGGCCTCCATCGCTAAGTTCTGGGCAGGAGTGGGTGCACTTAAGAGAAGGGAAGAGGGTTTTATCGAAATGGTTCTCACGCCCGATCAGATTCAATCCGCTTCAACTACGTGGGAACCAATCAGCCTTGAAGGTCTGGAAGGGAAGAACTTCAACAAGATACGAGTGATAGAGTAACTTCATGCTCGCACTGCTCGCCTACCTCTTCTATTTCATCGCTGCGAGCGTCTCTCCACTGCAGCGCCGATGGCTCGCCAAGCGGCACCAGGAGGTCAGTAACGATGGCCAGATACGCCTTGCCTTCTACGCGATGCTTACCGTCGCGCTCTCGGGCGTGTTCTTGCTCTTTATTGAGCCAATCAAGTTCCAGGGCGACTTGCTGACCATCGTTCTCCTGGGCCTGGTTACGGCGGTCATCGGTGGAGGGCTCTATATACCCAATTATATAGCCCAGAAGCACGTGGAAGCGGGGGTCACGAACATCGTGATGAACATCTATACGCCGGTGGCCATAGTGTTAGCCTCGCTTTTCCTCCATGAAAGCTTAACGCTGGTGCAAATCGGGGGGACGGCCCTGCTGCTCGTGGGAATGCTCGTCGTCTCGAGGAAGCATCGAGTGGGCCGGTTCAAGTTCGACAAGTACTTCCTTATGATGCTCGCGAGCGGGACCATGCTTGGTGTCTGCATCGCAGCGGAACGGGCCCTCCAGCTTGAGGCAGGCTTTACCCTAGGCACCCTCATTAGTTGGTGGTCTCAGACTATCTTCCTTGGCATCCTTGTCCTCTTCACGAAGACGAAGAACGAATATACTTCTATCGACATCAGCGTAACGGGAGTGCTTCGTGCGCTCCAAGCATTTTCGTGGGTGATACTGCTCTTCGTAGTAGGGAACTTGAGTGTCGTCTCTGCTGTGACTACGTTTAAGGTGGTGATTATTTTCCTCGCGGGCGCACTATTCCTTGGTGAGCGCGAAGACTTCAAACGAAAGCTAGCAGGTAGCGTCGTCGCTCTCCTTGGTCTTCTCTTGATGTAACTTAGGAGTCCATCCGATACCCGACCCCGCGCACCGTTACGAACGCGTCCTCTCCAACTTTCTTACGAAGGTTCTTCATGTGCACATCAAGGACATTGTCATTACCTGAATCGCGTGGGAACGCATGCTCGAGGAGTGTAGTGCGAGAAACAGTCTTGTCCGTGTGTCGCATCAAGTACTCAAGCAGTGCGAACTCGCGAGGAGTAAGAGACACAGGTTCTCCGGCAACTGTGACGGTGTGCTCTGCAGAATCAAGTTCGATGTCTCGTACCGAAAGAGTTAACAGAAAGGTCTCAACCGGACGGCGCAGCACCGCCTTTGCTCGCGCAACGAGCTCTACGAACGAGAAGGGCTTCACCATGTAGTCGTCGGCGCCCGCCGAGAGGAGTTCTGTCTTGAACTCAATCTCTCCACGAGCGGTCACTATAATGATAGGTACAGTGATTCCTGCACCGCGCGCTGTGCGAGTGACGGTCCATCCATCAACATTCGGCATCATTAAATCAAGAACGACCAAATCATAGGGCGCACGGCCTGCGCGCCCAGGGGAAAGTAATTGCGCGAGCCCCTCTTCACTGTCTCCGTACCAATCAGCGACGAACCCACTCTTCTCCAGGCCCTTTTTTACTCCTTGGCCAATCTTCGGCTCGTCCTCAAGAATCATCACTCGGGGTAGGGTGGGCATGAGCCGCTATGATACCTATCGATTGGTGAAGAATTAGAGAAGATTCATTAGGGGTAGGATGGAGGGGTCAAAAAAGCAGTCCTAGGAGGTTGTAATTCCTAGCCTCCCGGACAAGGGGAGACATGAACCGGAAAGTATGTCATACGACACTATCCACATGGCGCGCGACTCGTGCCTCGCGTGATAGGATGTACATCCGCTCGACTAGTCCCCTAAATTCGCCCTTTGTGCAGACGTAATTTCTCGGACTGAATTATCAAACGTAACTTTTAGCGCGTATGACAAAGCAAGTAAAAAAGAGGAACGGTCAGATTGCAGATTTTCATGCAGAGAAAATAACGGACGCGATGCGCAAAGCATTCGCCGCTATGGAAGTAGCGATTGGAGAGGACAAACTCTCTGACATGACCCGTTCCATACTTGCAGAAATGGAGACGCGCTTCGAGGAGCAAATCCCATCCGTCGAGCAAATACAGGACATTGTGGAGATGACAATCATGAACGAGGGCTACCACACAGTAGCTAAGCACTACATCGTTTATCGTTACGAACACTCCAAGCAGCGCGACGAGAAGAAGCAGGAAGTGCTCGAAAAGATTGCTGACAAGGAACTCAATGTCACCACACGCACTGGAAACGTCGTTCCATTTTCTGAAGAAGAGATTCGTAAGACACTCGCTGCACACATCAAAGGCACGGAAGGCATCGATGGTGTTGTTGATCAAGAGAAAATAATTTCTCAACTCAAGTACGAGCTCTACGAAAATATTTCAACAAAAGAAATTCAGCGCGCGGTGATTGCCGTCGTGCGTTCGATGATTGAACGCGACCCTGCGTACTCACGTCTCGCATCGTTCCTGCTTTTGGACAAGATGTATCACGACGTGTTTGGCGACTACGAGAGCGACAACCTCGCCGGCAAGCACACGGAGATATTTGTACGCAACATCAAGAACATGGTGGAGCGCGAGCTCCTCGATGAGCGCATGCTTGAGTTCGATCTAGAATCTCTTGGCAGTAAACTCAAGATTGAGAACGACAAGCTCTTCGAGTACATGGGTCTTGAGATTATGACGACTCGCTACTGCATGGAGGACCCGGAGACCAAGCAGCAGATGGAAACACCGCAGATGTTCTGGATGCGCGTTGCCATGGGCACCTCGCTTAACGAGAAGTCAGAGGACCGCGAGCGCGTTGCACTCGACTTCTACGACATCCTCTCGAACTTTTACTACACCCCAGGAGGGCGCACCTGCTTCCAGGCCGGTGCTAAGAAGGCGCAGCTTTCTAACTGCTTCCTCAACACTGTTCCAGACTCTCTCGACGGTATCTTCAAGACCTTCTCAGACAATGCTCAGTACCTTAAGTGGTCGGGAGGCACCGGAACTGACTGGACCAGCCTTCGCGCAACGGGTGCCTTCATTAAGGGCACGGGCGTAGGCTCTCAGGGCATTGTTCCATTCCTTAAGATTGCCAACGACGTTAACGTCGCCATCAATCGCTCAGGTAAGCGCCGTGGCGCAGGTTGTGTGTACCTTGAGTCCTGGCACCTTGATGTTGAGGATTTCCTTGAGCTTCGTAAGAACACCGGAGACGAGAGGCGCCGTACCCACGACATCAACACCGCTAACTGGATTCCAGACCTGTTCATGAAGCGCGTGCGCGATGGGGGAGAGTGGACACTCTTCAGCCCTGAAGAAGTGCCTGAGCTCCATGAGATTTATGGTGCAGCGTTTGAAAAGAAGTACGAAGAGTACGAGAAGATGGCAGCCGAAGGGAAGATTAAGCTCTTCAAGAAGATGCCAGCGTCTGACCTCTGGAAGAAGATGCTCGCCATGCTCTTTGAAACGGGACACCCTTGGATTACGTGGAAGGACCCATCAAACATTCGTTCTCCTCAGGATCACGTTGGTGTCGTGCACAACTCAAACCTCTGCACGGAGATTACGCTCAACACCGCGCACAACGAGACGGCCGTCTGTAACTTGGGCTCCATTAACTTTGCGAAGTTTGTCGTTAACGGGAAGTTCGACCAGGAACTCGTCGGACGCGTCGTACGCTCCGCAATGCGCATGCTCGACAACGTCATCGACCTTAACTACTACCCAACGGAGGATGCGCGCTACTCCAACATGCGCCACCGCCCGGTAGGTCTCGGTATTCGCGGATACCACGATGCGCTCTATATGCTCGGCATCAACTTCGATACACCGGAGGCTGTTGCGTTCGCTAACGAGAGTATGGAAATTGTTTCCTACTACGCGATTCTTGGCTCAAGCGAACTCGCAAAGGAGCGCGGAGCGTACGAGACGTTCCCAGGTTCTAAGTGGGACCGCAACATTTTCCCGCAGGACACTATTGAGCTTCTTGCAAAGGAGCGCAGTGAATCTATTGGCGTGAACCTGGGCGGTAAGCTTGATTGGGCACCCGTACGTGCACACGTGAAGGAGCACGGTATGCGCAACTCCAACACCATGGCTATTGCACCGACGGCCTCTACTGCAAACCTCGTCGGTTGCGTCCCATGTGTGGAGCCTATCTACAAGAACATCTACGTGAAGAGCAACAAGGAAGGAGAGTTCATCGTCGTGAACAAGTACCTCATTGAGGACCTCAAGAAGTTGAACCTCTGGACCGACGACATGTTGAACAAGATTAAATACGCTGACGGTTCCGTGCAGTCTATTCCTGAGATTCCAGCTGACCTCAAGGCGAAGTACAAGGAAGTGTTTGAGATTGATGCTCGTTGGCTCATCGATGCCGCTGCAGAGCGCGGAAAGTGGATGGACCAGTCTCAGTC
>JAGOSU010000033.1 GCA_018062165.1 Minisyncoccota bacterium | reverse complement strand
AAGTATCCTCGACTATCAGGCTTCCATCGAGGCACTCGAAGAGCACGTGAAGGAGCTCAGCACGCACAAGTAGCAAAGACTTGAACCCAGAAATCTCTGGGTGTAAACTACGGGGATTAGTGCGTAGGGAATTCAGGCAATATTAATAGGGACGGCGTAATACTTACACTGTATGGCAAAGATTCTCGGAATCGACCTTGGAACGACCAACTCAGCGATGGCAATCATGGAGGGCGGCGAGCCGCGCGTGCTTGAAAACGCGGAAGGCGGACGCACCACTCCTTCGGTAGTCGCAATCGCTAAGAACGGCGAACGTCTGGTGGGCACTCTTGCCAAGCGCCAGGCCATCACGAACCCGAAGAGCACCGTCTACGGTATCAAGCGCTTCATGGGACATCGCTTTGACGATGAGGCGGTCCAAAACGACAAGGGCATCGTGCCCTACGAGATAAAGAGCGGACCTGACGGCGGCGCCATGGTGCACTTGGGAGACAAGGATTACCGCCCTGAGGAAGTTTCTGCGATGATTCTCTCCAAGCTCAAGGCAGACGCAGAAGCCAAGCTTGGTGAAAAGATTACGGAGGCCATCATCACGGTTCCTGCCTACTTTGACGACGCGCAGCGCGCAGCTACCAAGGCCGCTGGCCAGATTGCAGGGCTTGATGTGAAGCGCATCATCAACGAGCCAACGGCGGCAGCCCTCGCCTACGGCTTTAGTAAGAAGAAGGACCAGCAGATTGCGGTCTTCGACTTCGGAGGAGGAACCTTCGACGTCTCCATTCTTGAAGTGGGGGATGACGTCATTGAGGTGAAGAGTACGGACGGCGACTCTCACATGGGAGGTCGCGACATCGATCAGAAACTGGTGCGTTACCTCGCTGACGAGTTTAAGAAACAATCCGGTATCGACGTCACCAAGGACCCGCTCGCGCTCCAGCGCCTCGATGAGGCTGCTGAGAAGGCAAAGATTGAGCTTTCGACCGCCACTGAGTCTGAAGCAAACATTCCGTTCGTCACCGTTGGAAGTGACGGCACGCCGCAGCATCTTCTCGTGAAGGTTACCCGCGCAACGCTTGAGTCCCTTGCAGAGGAATACATTACTCGTGCTATGGACATCACCAAGCGCGCCCTTGAGGCAGCTGGCATGAAGGCATCTGAAGTTGAGGAAGTGATTCTCGTTGGAGGCCAGACCCGCATGCCGCTTATTCAGGCAAAAGTGAAGGAGCTCTTCGGCCGTGATCCACACAGGGACGTGAACCCGGATGAGGTGGTTGCCATAGGTGCCGCTGTACAGGCCGGCATCTTCCAGGGAGACGTGAAGGATATTCTGCTCGTTGATGTTATTCCGCTCGCACTCTCGATTGAAACTATGGGAGGAGTGGCCACCAAGTTGATTGACCGCAACACTGCGGTGCCAACCTCGCGTTCCCAGACCTTCTCAACTGCGTCTGACAACCAGCCATCGGTAGAGATTCACGTCGTGCAAGGTGAGCGCGCTATGGCCGCTGACAACAAGTCACTTGGTCGCTTTAACCTTGATGGTATTCCGCCAGCTCCTCGCGGAATGCCGCAGGTGGAAGTTACCTTTGATGTCGACAGCAACGGTATCCTTACGGTGAAAGCTAAGGAGAAGACCTCTGGTAAGGAGCAGAGCATCCGCATCGAAGGCTCGACCGGACTTTCTAAGGAAGATATCGAGAAGATGCAGAAGGATGCTGAGGTGCACGCAGCAGAGGACGCCAAGCGTAAGGAGGTCATTGAGACCAAGAACATCGCTGAGCAGATGGTGTACACCGCAGAGAAGGCAGTCAAAGATCACGGTGAGAAAGCTGGGGAGGAAGTGGTAAAGGATGTGAACGAGAAGATTGACGCTCTTAAGAAGGCACGTGAAGGAGAGGATGTCGCTGCGATCAAGAGCGCATCTGAGGCACTCTCCGCTTCTATGCAGAAGATAGGAGAAATCATGATGAAGGCGGAGCAAGAGAAACAGACGCCTCCTCCTGAAGCGGGCCCTACGGACGCTGAGTTCACAGAAAAACCAAAAGAAGAGTAGCAACAGAATCCCGCTTGATGCGGGATTTGTTCGTTTTAGGTATAGTAGGTGCTACCTATGGCAAAGAACTACTACGACATTCTTGGCGTTGAAAAGAAAGCAACGAAGGAGGACATCAAGAAAGCTTTCCGCAAACTCGCACAAACACACCACCCTGACAAAGGAGGAGACGAAGCGAAGTTCAAGGAGATAACTGAGGCATACAGCACGCTTTCAGACGAGCGGAAGCGACGTGAGTACGATTCCTACGGACAAACCTTCGCCGGAGCTGGGCCTCAGGGCTTTAACGGACAGGGCTTCGACTTTTCGCAGTTTGGGGGCTTCGGACAAGGAGGAGTGGAGTTCGATATTTCTGATCTGTTTGGCGACATCATGGGCGGGGGACGTGGTGGGAGACGTGTGAAGCGCGGTCGCGATATCTCTATCGATGTAGAACTTACCTTTAAGGAGTCCGTGTTCGGAGCAACTCGTGCGGTACTCATGACCAAGATTGGAAAGTGCGATACCTGTGAGGGAAGTGGTGCGAAACCAGGAACTGAACTTGAAACCTGTACCACCTGTAATGGTGCAGGAAAGATTCGCGAGGTACGCCAGTCCATCATGGGACCTATCCAGGTGCAGCAGACTTGTTCGGTGTGTGAAGGCGCCGGCAAGGTACCGAAGGAGAAGTGCGCAACCTGTGCGGGACACGGTGTACTGCGGAAAGAAGAGGAAATTAACCTCAAGATTCCTGCAGGTATCGATGGTGGGGAGATGATGCGCATGCCTGGCCAAGGGGAAGCGGTGAAGGGAGGCGTCTCAGGAGACCTCTATGTGAAGATTCATGTGAAGCCACATCCAGTGTTCCGCAAGGAAGGACTGCACCTCGTTATGGATTTACCAGTGAAGCTTACTGATGCACTTTTGGGAACCACTGTTTCGGTGAAAACCCTTGATGACAAGGTACTCGAAGTGAAGGTGCCTAAGATGGAGAAGAATGAAGAGGTCCTGCGCCTTAAGGGAAAGGGGGTTGTTATTGATGGTCAGACGGGAGACTTGCTCATACGTCTTACCTCTGTGCTTCCCAAGAAGCTCTCAGGGAAAGCTAAGAAGGCAATTGAGGATTTGAAGGCTGAGGGACTATAGCTGGTTGCCGATTAGGGTCTGTGCACTATAATTCAGGGAACAAGTAACATATCGCTATGACGTTATCTGAAGTAGCACGAGCAATGGTCGCACCGGGGAAGGGTATTCTTGCTGCTGATGAAAGCACAAGCACTATCGCAAAACGATTGGAAGCTGTTGGCATTCCTAACTCAGAAGAGAGTCGTCGTGGCTATCGCGAGGTCTTGATTACGGCACCCAGTCTTGGCGAGCACATTTCTGGCATTATTCTCTACGACGAGACTCTGCGCCAAAGTACTAAAGACGGGCGAACCTTTGTGTCTGTACTCACTGAGGCAGGCATCCTGCCAGGTATCAAGGTCGACATGGGCCTTGAGGAAATGCCAGGTTCTCCAGAAGAAAAAGTAACAAAGGGGCTCGATGGTCTTGCTGACCGTTTGAAAGAATACGCGGAGATTGGCGCTAAGTTCTGCAAGTGGCGAGCAGTCATCACAATTGGAGAAGGTCTACCAACGCAGGCAAACATTGAAGAGAACGCCAAGCGTCTCGCACAGTATGCGCTTCGTTGTCAGGAAGCAGGGCTGGTTCCGATGGTAGAGCCAGAGGTTCTCATGGACGGTGCACACAGCGTTGATGCTGCTAGGGATGCCAGTACGCGCATTCTTACTGCTCTTTTCAAAGAGCTTGCGGATGCTGGCGTCGCAATAGATGGCGTTATTCTCAAGACCAGTATGGTGCTACCAGGAAAAGAAGAGCGCACTGCAGCGCCAGAGGAAGTTGCGGCAGAAACTGTAGCTGTCTTTAAAAATACGCTCCCAGATGGCTTGCCAGGTCAGACCTTCCTTTCTGGTGGGCAATCCGATGAAGAGGCTGCAGCGAACCTTAATGCAATTGCAAAACTTGGTCCGTTCCCTTGGAAGCTCAGTTTCTCCTATGGACGCGCGCTTGTAAGCTCCGCCCTTTCAACCTGGGGAGGGAAAGAGGAAAATGTCGCTGCCGCACAGAAGGTGTTGCTGCATCGTGCAAAGATGAACGGTCTTGCAAGTCTCGGACAGTATTCTCCTGAAATGGAGAACAGAGCCTAATGGACGCACTTCCTCTCGAGCAGGTGCAGGGTCTCGCGACCACCATCACTGAGAACGCCTGGCTTTGGAGCGGAAACTTCCTTGCACTCATCATCCTTACGGTGGTGTTCCTCTTCTTCGCTATGCGAGGAGGGAGAAGTGGATTGATTTCCTTTATCCTTTCGTTGTATGCGGGGTACGCCATTTACTCAGTCTTCCCGTACACCGAGTTTGTCGTGGCGCTTGGAGGAACAGCGCTTGTGAAGGCCATTCTGTCAGTGCTTGTATTTGCGATCTCGACCTTCTTGCCGTTCGTCCTCATCAAGCGTCTGACCGGTGGGGGATTCGGCTCGCTTTCCTTTGTGCCTAACCTGGTGCTCTCGTTCCTTGCAGCAGGGCTAGTGCTTGTCTTGGGCTACCACGTCTTTGACGTCAATAATATTTACCAGTTCTCGCAGCCACTCAACCAGCTCTTTGAACCTGAGGGCTACTTCTTTTGGTGGTTTATAGCCCCTTTACTGGGCCTCTTTATCTTTGCACGATAGGGCCTTAACAAACCTGGATACCGTGCTAGTCTTTTCATATGAAATTCAGGGGACTCGAGTCCCGGACAGGGCGTGGGGATAGCCCCTCTCATACTGCTACTCAGGAATAATGTTTCTTACATAGGTATATGGATGCAATGCATTTTGGTGAACACATAACGATAGATGGCTACGGGGGAGACCCAGCTCTCTTGAATGACCGCGAGGTGGTGCTTGGCGTCCTTACTGACCTATGCGCCGACCAAGGCATGACCCCGCTCATTGAACCGGTAGTCGTTGAGGCCGCTGATAACCAAATCAAAGACCCGGGAGGATGGAGTGGATTCCTGATTATTGCAGAGAGTCACATAAGTATTCACACGTTCCCTAAGCGCCGCTTCGTCTCTGCTGATTTCTATACCTGTAAGAACGGCATAGACCGCGAGCGGGTCATTTCTTTTATGCGCGAGCGTTTCAAGCTCGATGAGGTGGAATCCACCTTCATCGAGCGAGGGCTCCGCTATCCGGCGCACAACCTCGTATAACCAACTATCATGCCCGGTCTCGCTACTAAACGCTTCGTTTCTGCCTCCGGGACCGAGCTATTAGCGGACCTGCTGTCTCGTCCACTGCACGACAGTGGCACACGTCACATTGGAACTGAAGACGTCGTAACTCCTTTTACGGTTGCACTTACGGAGTTGAAAAAACGCCAAGCTGACCCAACGTTGCGCGCTCGCGTTGAGGAGTATCTCGGAAACGACATTCCGGCGTATTTCAGAGATGAGCCAGTGCTCTATCTCTGCCGACACGTTGCCTCACCGAATATCCAGACGCTTCGTTTCCTCCATCTTATGAAAGCGAAAGGAATGAAGACGGTCATTGGACAGGACGCCAAAGACCTTTTTGTGTCACATAACCAGCTCAAGAAATCGCTCGGGAAGCTGCCGATTTGCACGGGCATTTTTCAGTCGTCGCAGGGTTCACGTATTGAACAGTTCCAAAAGATATCCATCATTGATTTCAACTCCTGGAACGGCAAACCGCTTAACACTATCAAGACGCTGTGGGGAGAGTCGTTTGTTGAATTCCATAACAACTTGTTTAGACAACTGACCGATGAATGCGTGCACATCGAGGACGACTCATCCTGGGTTGACCGCTACGACCGCGGTAACCTGCTTGCTGAATACAAGAAGTTTCTAGCCCTCTTCCTCGTGCACGGCATTATGTTTGAAGACTATCCAATCGAAGACAGCCCCATTGAAGCTGAGTTCGTCACCGACATCCTCCGTCCAGCAGTTGAACATATTGAAGAGGTGTTCGGGATGCGCCCACTTATTGCCCCTTTGGTGCCAGCTGGAGTTGAGAGCACCGAGCTCTGGGAAGGGTACCCTCCTTTGGTGCTAGAAATCGTTAACCAGAAACTTGGCATCTGATATGTTGTGGTTCTTTCTAGCACTGATTGGCCCGTTTCTGTACGCGGTTACTAATTACATAGACAAGGTCCTGCTTGAGAAGTATTTCAAGCAGGGTGGGGTAGGGACACTTCTCATTGTTTCGTCCTTACTCACCGCGCTCGTACTGCCTTTCTTGTTTATCGTCGACCCTACCGTATTTGATATAAGTCCGCTGCACGCAGCTGTGCTCGCAGTCGTAGGCGCACTCCATGTACTCGTTCTCTTCTTCTACTTGAAAGCGCTCGAATCTGAGGAGGTCTCGATTACGGTGGTGTTCTACCAAATGGTGCCGGTGTTTGCGCTCGGTCTTGGGTTCCTTATCCTTGGAGAGACGCTTGCTCCTCTGCAGCTTCTTGCTATGGCACTCGTTATCCTTGGAACCTCCATTGTTTCCTTTGAAGTAGATGCGGAAAGCGGTTTCCGGATGCGCACTAAGACCATTTTCTACATGCTTGCCGCGTCCCTGTGTTGGGCCCTCGGCTCGGTTATTTTCAAAGCGGTGGCACTTGAAGAGGAAGTCATCCGCTCTCTTTTCTGGGAACACCTCATGCAGACGCTCATAGGTATTGGTCTCCTGGTGTTTGTTGCTTCCTACCGGAGCCACTTCCTCGAAGCCATCCGCACGAATTCTAAGGCTATTTTGTCTTTGAACGTTCTCAATGAAGTCCTCTACATGGGAGGCAATATCTTCTTTGCCTTTGCGTATCTTCTTGCTCCAGTGGCACTCGTCTTGCTTGCAGAGTCCTATCAACCGCTCTTTGCACTTCTTATCGGCCTCTTCCTCACGCTAGTGTTCCCGCACATCATCAAGGAGAAGATTCATGTTAAGCATCTTTGGCAAAAAGGTTTTGCCATCGCCATTACCGGTATTGGCACCTATCTCCTGTTCATCTCCTAGCACTTATCTACATGCCTCAAGTCTGCACTGCAGTTACTTGGTATAGTGAATACAGGACCGCGACATCCACACTGCGATGAACCTCCTTAAACATCCGCTACTCATTGTGCTCGTCCCACTTGTAGTGTTCGTTGTTGTTGCTTCTTTTTACCGTTTCTTAGTAGCAGGGAACTACATAGTGGAATACGAAGGTACGTGTGACCCCTTAACCGAAGAGTGCTTCGTCGGATGTGTGGACGAAGAGTGTAGCGAGTCCTACTACTTCACGATGGTACGTAAATACGCCGCAGATGTGCAGGAGCAGTGTGGTACCGATTTCACTGATTGCGAGGCGGCAAGCGTCTGTCTTCCAAGTGACCAGACATGCGAGGTGACCTACTGTGGCCCCGATACGGAAACCGATATATTGGCCTGCGAACACATCGAGGCCTCAACGATAGTTGAGGAACCTGAGGGGGAGGTGATTGAAGTGGAC
>JAGOSU010000032.1 GCA_018062165.1 Minisyncoccota bacterium | reverse complement strand
AGCCAAGTCTGAAGGACTCTCCATCTCTGCAGGAGTGTGCCCGCATCACCTCTATATGACGGGAGAAGCACGTGAGCGCCTTAAGGGCCTCGCTATCATGAAGCCACCGCTTGGAACTCCCGAAGACCAGGCTGCGCTGTGGGCGGGACTTGTTGATGGGACCATCGACATGGTTGAGACTGACCACGCTCCACACACGCGCGAGGAGAAGGAGAAATCAGAACCAGCGTTTGGTGTGACCGGACTTGAGACCTCGCTTTCACTTATGTGGAAGGCGGTGCAGGAAGGGAAGATTGCGGAGGAGCGTCTTGTCGAAGTTATGTATTCCGCTGCGAAAAAGGTGTTCAACATTCCAGAGCAAGCAGATACCTATATCGAGGTAGATACGGATGCTACGTGGGTCGTTGGGGTAGGTGGGTACGAGAGCAAAGCGAACTCCTCGCCGTTTGAAGGCATGGAGCTTCCGGGAGTGGTGAAGACAGTAGTCATTCGTGGGAAGACTATTGTTGAGAACGGCACCATCCTATGAGCTGGCAACTAATTGCTATCGTCGCCCCACTCTTCTTTGTCGCCTATCAGTCCCTTTCGAAGTTCCTTCCAAGCAACGTCTCGCCCTTTCTGGTGAACATGTACGTCTCTCTTATCGGAGCGGTAGTTATGTTTGTACTCTTCCTTGCAACGTCTCCAGAGAAATCACTCTCGCTTGGCGCCAAGTATCTTCCGATTGCGCTTGCTATCGGTGTTCTCGTTTCCGTAGGCAATGCCGCCATTATCAAGGCATACGGACTTGGTGCCCCGCAGTCGCTGTTCTCCTCAACGTTCTATCCGCTCCTCATTGTCTACGCACTCGCGTTCGGTCTCTTGTTCTGGCATGAAAAGGTCAATCTTATGCAGGGGCTGGGCATACTGCTTACCATCGGTGGCATGTTCCTGATAAGCTACTTCAAAACATAATATGCTTCACACCCCTTTCTACGACCCACTGAAGTCTTACGACGAGAACTACGCTGAAGGACCGTTTGGTGCTTTTGCAGACGCAGACGTTGTTGAGAACACGGGAGAGCCAATGCATACCTTTCATGGGCAGAAGGTATACGCGCCGCTCGGTATTCCTGCGGGACCTCTTCTTAACAGCGCGTTCTGCGCAGCTGCGTTCCGCAAGGGATTCGATATCGCGGTCTACAAGACGGTGCGTAGCGGCGTGTTTCCGTGCCACCCTTGGCCAAATGTACTCGCGATACACCCGGAGGGAGATTTAGATTTCAATGCGCTTGCAAAGCCTGTTATTGCAGACACGACGTACTCTGAGCCACTCTCCATTACCAACTCCTTCGGCGTTCCTTCAAAGGAGGCGGCAGTCTGGCAAGAAGATGTGAAGAAGGCCATTGCGGCTGCGGGCAAGGGTCAGGTGCTGGTGCTTTCGTTCATGGGTACCGTGCGCGAGAATCAGAGCCAAGAAGAGTTCGTGGAGGATTATGTGCTTGCCGCAAAGCTGTCTCACGAAACGGGTGCGAAGGTGCTTGAAACCAACCTTTCTTGTCCGAACATTGGAAACGAAGGATTGGTCTGCTACAACCTCGATGTGACTGAGAAGGTCGTGAAGGGGATTCGAAGCGTTATTGGCGACACGCCACTGATTCTCAAGGTGGGCTACTACAAGGAGGACGCTGATATGGAGCGACTCGCGGAAATCGTGAACGAGTACGCTAACGGCGTTTCAGGCATTAATACCCTTCAGGCTGAGGTTCGTAACGAAGCTGGTGAACAGGCGCTTCCAGGCTCTCCTGCGCGCCTCAGGAGCGGTGTCTGCGGTGCTGGTATCAAATGGGCAGGACTCGATTTCGTGAAGCGTATGAAAGCTATCAAAGAAAAGCATGGCTACACGTTCTCTCTTGAAGGTGTCGGAGGTGTTACGGTCCCTGAGGACTATAAGGAGTACCGAGACGCAGGTGCGGATGTGGTTATGACCGCGACCGGTGCTATGTGGAATCCGTACCTCGCCAAAGAGATAAAGGACGCGTATCCTAACGGATAATATGGATCAGGAAGTACTGAGCATTCTCAAGCGGGTGGGATCGGTCATAACCGACAGCCATTTCGTTGGCACCTCTGGTCGCCACATGGGCATCTACGTGAACAAGGATGCGCTTTTCCCGCACACGGCAGAAACGTCTCGTATCTGTGAACTCTTCGCAGAAAAGAACAAAGACCTTGGCGTTGACCTTGTCGTCGGTCCTGCACTCGGCGGCATCATCCTCTCGCAGTGGACCGCGCATCATCTTTCTCGCATTACTGGCAAGGAGGTGCTCTCGGTGTACACCGAGAAGGTTCCGAAGGATGATGGGGAAGACCAGGTATTCCGCCGCAGCTACGACAAGATTGTCGCAGGAAAAAATGTGCTCGTGCTTGAAGACACCACGTCGACTGGTGGTTCGGTTAAAAAAGTCGTTGACACCGTGCGTGGGGTAAACGGGAATGTCGCGCAGGTGTGCGTGATGGTCAACCGTGACCCCGCGACCATAAACTCTGACACCATCGGTGCACCTTTCAGTTGGCTCGCAGAACTGCCGGCAGAATCATGGACTGAAGAAGAGTGTCAGCTCTGTGCCTCCGGTGTTCCGGTGAATACCGCGGTCGGACACGGCAAGAAGTTTCTTGAGAAGAAAGGAATGGCATGAGTACCAAATACGACGCACGCGCAAAGAAAGTACGCTCACTCGTTTGTGTCGGGCTTGATGCGGATTTCCACAAGCTCCCTGAGCGCTTTACACGCGAAGCGTTCCCGCAGTTCGCGTTCTGTAAGTGGATTATCGACGAAACACATGAGCATGTAGCGGCCTACAAGCCTAACTCAGCGTTCTTTGAAGCGCGCGGAGAAGGTGGCATGCATGAGCTCCAGATGACCATTGAGTATCTCAAGGAGAACCACCCAACTATTTTCACCATACTCGACGCAAAACGTGCAGATATCGGTAACACCAACCAAGGATACGTTGAATCCATCTTCGACCGACTTGGTTTTGATGCAGTTACGGTGCATCCGTATCTCGGCGCTGAAGCCCTTGGTCCGTTCCTTGAACGCAAGGACAAGACGACCATCGTCCTTTGTAGGACGAGTAACGAAGGTGCGAAGGAACTCCAGGATCTTCTTGTGGAAGGTGCACCGCTTTGGGAGCACGTTGCAAAGAACGTGAAGAATACCTGGAACGCAAACGATAATTGCATGCTCGTAGTTGGAGCGACGTATCCGGGAGAAATGAAGCGCGTCCGCGAGATCGCTCCTGACATTACCTTCCTCGTGCCGGGTGTTGGTGCTCAGGGTGGGGATGTGAAGGCGGTGGTGGAGGCAGGGGGTTCAAACCTCATTATTTCCTCCTCTCGCGCCATTATCTTCTCTGGTGATCCGAAGGCTGCCGCCAAGGCACTCCAGGAAGAAATCAATTCGTACCGCTAATATGCAGCACGTCATTGAAACTCAGCAGTTCGACCGCCCGATGCTCGAGGGCTTTTTTAAGGATGTGGACAAATTGGTGAAGAGATACCCCAAGGACGCGCTTAAGGGAAAGGTGATGGCAACGCTCTTCTACCAGCCGTCTACTCGTACTCGATTTTCCTTTGAGTCAGCGATGGTAAAACTTGGTGGTTCCGTTATCGGTACGGAAAACGCAGCTGAGTTTTCTTCAGCTTCGAAAGGAGAAACACTCGAGGATTCCATCCGCATCGTGAACGGATATGCAGATGTAATCGTGTTGCGTCACCCTGAAACAGGGTCTGCAGCAAAAGCTGCTGCGGTTTCTAACGTGCCCGTCATTAATGCAGGAGATGGAGTAGGGCAGCACCCCACGCAAGCCTTGCTGGATCTGTACACTATTTATACAGAGACTGGCGGCATCGATGGGAAGACCGTAGTGTTCGTTGGAGATCTCAAGCACTACCGTACCGCTCGCTCGCTCGCCTTTGTGCTCCGATTGTTCAAGAACATCAAGATGATTTTTGTTTCTCCAGAAGAACTGAAAATGGGAGACGACATCAAGGAAAGTCTTACCAAGAACGGTGTCTCGTTTTCAGAAACCACCTCTCTTGAAGCTGCGGTACGGGAAGCGGATGTACTCTACGTTGGCCGCATTCCTAAGGAGTATTTTGAAGACCTTGGTGAGTACGAGAAATTTAAAGGGCATTTCACCCTTACGCGAGAGCTCGTGGATACGATGAAGCAGGATGCAATTATCATGCACCCGCTTCCTCGTGAGACAGAAATCCCAGTTGAGGTAGACTCCTCACCACACGCTCGCTATTTTGAGCAAGCCAAGTATGGCGTCTTTGTGCGCATGGCACTGCTCCTGAAGGTTCTTCATTAAGGTATCATCAGGAATGAGTATCCTTGGCAAGCATTACACGTAATCCCGAATCACTATGACCTTTCTGCACTGGATCATTACCGCAATCGCTATTCTTCTGACCGCCTATCTCCTTCCAGGAGTGGACGTGACCGTGCTCGGCGCTATCGTGCTCGCCGTCGTGCTCGCGCTTATCAACGTGTTCGTGAAGCCGGTCGTGGGCTTGTTAACGCTCCCGATTAACGTCGTCACCCTTGGACTCTTCTCCCTTGTGGTGAACGCGCTCCTTATCTTGCTTGCAGCGATGATAGTTCCGGGCTTCACGGTTGATGGCTTCTGGCCAGCATTCTTCTTCTCAATTGTGCTCTCGCTCATTACCGCGCTCTTCGGAGTCTGGAAGAAGTAGGGAACACAGACGTTTTATCCGCAACGCGCCCTCTCATGGGGGCGCGTTGCTGTTATACTGAGCGAGTATGCCTCCACATGTGGAAGGTCGAAAAAACCTATCCTCTCACGAAGAGGAGCTCGCGCATCTGCGCGCCCAAGTTGAAGCCAAGGAGAAGCAGCTTGCTGAGATGATGCAGGATGTGCCGCGTGGCGAAATTATCCACGAGCGCATCATTCACCACAAAGAGACCCCCGCAGAGGAGGTTCTCGATCCGAACTACCGCATGTCGGAGCGGGAGGCCGGAGAGATTGCGCTTAATCTTGATCCGGAAAGCGACGACGCAACCATGAACGAGCTTCGGGAGATCATGGAGGACCGAGGCATC
The DNA here is from genome assembly GCA_018062165.1 of Minisyncoccota bacterium. Classification (GTDB taxonomy): domain Bacteria; phylum Patescibacteriota; class Minisyncoccia; order Phycocordibacterales; family Phycocordibacteraceae; genus C7867-001. The sequence continues at coordinate 2,494 of JAGOSU010000032.1, read as the reverse complement.
CACAACGCCCTTAACGTTCTTTCTAAGCTCAAGAACCCCCACCTTGAGGACGACTTCCACCGTTTTCTTGTCGCCTACATCGGTGCAGGAATGCCGATTAAGGGTCTCGCTGAGAATCAGCCGACATGGAAGGCGCTTCACATGACGCTCTATGAGATTTCACTTCCAGAGCCTAACCAGGAGGAGGCGGATAAAGATAACCTTAAGTACAAGCACTTTAAGGAAATCGTCTCCAAGATGGAGCAGTTTTATGCCGGCATGATGTCGGTAGAGCAGGCATATCATGGCGAGCCACCGTACTTCTCACTCGAACTCTCAGTTCCAGTAGATCGTCCTCACCTTCAGTTCTTTGCTGCAATTCCAAACGGGCGCACGAACATGTTTGAGAAGCAGATTCTTGCTATTTTCCCAAATGCGGTTATCACACAGCAGCCAAACGACTACAACATCTTCGCCCAAGACGGGACCGCGGTGGGTTCAGTCGCGCGACTTGGCGACAAACCAGCACTTTCGTTGAAAGACTTCGGAGAGTTTGACTACGATCCGATTAACTCCGTGTTAAACGCCTTCGCTAAGATTGAGAACGAAGGAGAGGGGGCCTCTCTGCAAATTATCTTCAAACCGAGAGGAGATAAGTATGTCCGTCACTTCCGACGCATTCTCTACAACTTGAGGCGCGGCATGCCAAGGCTTCGTGCGCTCTCTCTTCCGGAGAACGCTCTTGGTGAGTTTGCACACGACATTGAGAGCGCCATCCTCGACCTCAAGGCTGACAAAGAGAACCTCACGCACAACGAGACCACCATTAAGTCAGTGGAGGCAAAGATCGCTGCTCCGGTAGTCGATGTCACCATGCGCCTTGCCGTTTCGTCGCCAGACCCCATTAAGGCCAACCAGGTGCTTGGGGAACTTGAGTCCTCCTTCAATCAGTTCGAGGCTCCGCAGGGTAACCGTGTGGAGTGGAAGCGCATGAAGGGCGGGGACGAGCGTAAGTTCTTCCGAAATTTCTCCTTCCGTCTCTTTTCGCACGAAAACGCAATGCAGCTCTCGCTTCGGGAGCTCACCACGATGTACCACTTCCCACCCAAGGGCATCGAATCTTCCCCACACCTTAAGCAGTCTCGCTTCACTGCTGCCGCAGCCCCTATTGGGCTTGAATCCAAGGGCATTCACCTTGGTAGCAACAGCTTCCGAGGCACGAAGTCTGAGATTTATATGGACGCTCAGGATCGTCTACGCCATCTGTATGTCATCGGACAGACCGGTACCGGTAAGACCGGATTCCTACGTACGCTCATTGAGCAGGACATCAAGAACGGTGAGGGCGTGTGCTTTATTGACCCGCACGGTAACGACGTGCTTGAGGTGCTCGCTACCGTTCCGCCCGAGCGTTACAACGACGTCATTTACTTCGACCCGGCCTATATCGACCGGCCGTTCGGTCTCAACATGCTTGAGTACGATCCAAGTAAGCCTGAACAGAAATCGTTCATCGTGAACGAACTGCTCATGATTTTCCGCCAGCTGTACGGTGACGTCCCTGAATCGATGGGTCCGGCCTTCGAGCAGTACTTCCGTAACGCTACCCAGCTCGTGATGGAGGATCCTGAGTCAGGTTCCACCATGCTCGATATTTCGCGCGTGCTCTCCAACTCTGAGTTCCGTTACCGCAAACTTGCGAAGAGTAACAACCTCGTAGTGAACCAGTTCTGGGAGGAGATTGCTACCAAGGCGGAAGGCGAGGCAAGTCTTCAGAACATCGTGCCGTATATCACCAACAAGTTCGACGAGTTCATCGCCAACGATTTCATGCGCCCAATCATGGGACAGCAGGAATCCTCCTTCAACTTCCGCGAGATTATGGACAGCAAGAAGATTCTTTTGGTCAACCTCTCCAAAGGACGCCTCGGTGAGCGCAACGCCAATCTCCTTGGCCTCATTATTGTGGGCAAGCTCTTCATGTCCGCACTTGGCCGCGCTGATAACCCACGTGCTGACTTCCCGCCGTTCTATCTCTATATCGACGAGTTCCAGAACATCACCACCAAGTCCATTCCAGGCATTCTTTCTGAAGCTCGTAAGTACAAACTCTCCATGACGATTGCACACCAGTTCCTCAAGCAGGTGGACGAGAAGATTCGAGACGCGGTATTCGGTAACGTGGGAAGCATGGCAATCTTCCGTGTGGGAGAAGAGGACGGCGAGTTCTTCGCTAAGCAATTTGCTCCAGTATTCTCTGCACTCGACTTCGTGAACATCGAAAACAGAAACGCCTACATCAGACTTCTCTCCAAGGGAGTGCCGCAAAAGCCGTTTAACATCAAAACCCGTGACCTTTCCCCTGGAAATCCAGCACAGATAGACGATCTCAGGGAGCTTTCCTACCTTACCTACGGTCGCGACAGAGCAGCAGTTGAAGCCACAATTCGTTCACGGTATCTTAGTTAGATATGGGTGCTGAAGGAGCACGCAATCCACTATCGACGAGACGGAG
>JAGOSU010000031.1 GCA_018062165.1 Minisyncoccota bacterium | reverse complement strand
CTGCGCGATATCCGCACGGTGATTCTTCCAGAGACGGCAGGACGCACCGATCCTTTTGCGCCGCTGCCAGGGCTTGCTCCCGAGCAGCCGTAGCGCATGACGAACCTTCTCTCGTTGCTTCAGGACAAGGGCATACTGAAGCCCGGTGATGCCGCGGCAATTGAACGCGAAGCAAAAGACTCAGGGGTTTCCCTCGAGACTGCGCTTATTGGCAGAGGTATTTCAATAGAGGATCTGCTTGCACTTAAGAGCGAACGCTACGGCATTCCTTCGCGCGTTCTTCCAGCACAGACACCTATCGAGCAGTCAGTGCTGCAGTATCTACCGGAGGATTCCGCTCGTCACTACCGCGCGGTGCCACTTCTCGTGCGGGACGGTGCACTTGAGGTTGGTATCGTCGATCCAGACAACATTGAAGCGCTCGATGCGCTCCAGTTCATTGCTGGCAGGATTGGCATGCCCTACAAGTTGTTCATTATTTCAGAGGCAGATTTTGCACGCGTGATTGACGAATACAAGAACCTTACCGGGGAGGTGGGCGCTGCGCTTACTGAGTACGAAGGTTCCGAAGTTCCGGTCGAGCTTGATGCCGCGCCCGTGTCCTCGAGAAAAGATGTTGAAGACACCATCAAGGCAGACGCGCCGGTGACTAAGATTGTCGCTACCGTCTTGCGCTATGCGGTAGAAGGCGGTGCCTCCGACATCCACATTGAGCCCACACCCGAGAGCACTCGTGTGCGCTTCCGCATGGATGGTGATTTGCACACCTCGCTTGAACTTCCGCAGAAGGTGCATCCTGCAGTGGTGGCGCGTATCAAGATTCTTTCGCAGATGCGTCTCGATGAGAAACGTAAGCCGCAGGACGGCCGCTTCTCAACCTCGGTTGAAGGTCGTCGCATCGACTTCCGTGTATCGACCTTCCCAACCCAGTACGGCGAGAAGGTGGTGATGCGTATTCTCGACCGCTCGAAGGCGACCGCAACTATGGAGACGGTGGGCTTCAATGCTGAACAGCTCGCAGTTGTGCGCGAGATGATTAAAGCGCCCTACGGCATCATCCTCATGTCGGGTCCTACCGGTTCCGGTAAATCGACCACACTCTTCGCCATGCTCTCTGAGCTTGATAGGGAAGCTGCCAACGTCGTTTCTATTGAAGACCCGGTTGAGTACGAGATTGCTGGCGTCGCGCAGTCGCAGGTACATCCTGAAATTGGGTACACCTTCGCCTCAGGACTCCGTTCCATTCTTCGTCAGGACCCCGACACCATCATGATCGGCGAGATTCGCGATAAGGAGACCGCACAGCTTGCAATTCAGGCAGCACTCACCGGCCACCTCGTGTTCTCTACCATTCACACCAATACTGCCGCCGGCGCTATCCCGCGTTTGATTGATATGGGTGTCGATCCGTTCCTCATTGCACCGACGTTGGTTGCAGTCATCGGCCAGAGACTTGTCCGTAAGCTCTGCGATGGGGGAGGAGAGGCCGAGCCTGTCTCTGAGAGTGTGAAGATGTTGCTTGAGAAGCAGTTTGAAGATTTGCCAGCTGAGTACCACAAGAAGCTTCCGAAGTTCGATACCGTTTACAAGGCCGTACCAACGAGCGATTGCCCGAACGGTACTCGTGGTCGGCTCGGCGTCTTCGAGATTCTTAGGATGGATAAGGACCTTGAGCATGTCATTCTCACCAGTCCGGTAGAGGAGGAAGTCTTCGCTACAGCGCGCAAAAAGGGCATGTTGACCATGCGCGAGGATGCTATCATTAAGGCGTTAGCAGGACAGATTCCGTTCGAGGAAGTGAATACACTCGGCGGCGACCTGTCATTTGAAGACGAGACTCCCGAAACCCCACCTGCACCATGAATCACCGTATCTACCTCGTAGACGACGACCGCTTCCTTCTCGACATGTATGCCGTGAAGTTCAAGAACGCAGGGCACGAAGTGTCAGTGTTCCAAAGCGGAGACGAGGTACTCGGTGCGCTTCGTAAGGATCCAGCGCCGGATGCGCTGTTGCTTGATGTCATTATGCCGGGCATGACAGGCTTTGAGATTCTAGAGACTATCCGCAAGGAAAAGATTGGGGAGGGCACCATGAAGGTCATTATTCTTTCGAACCAGGGTCAGGATACTGATATCGAAAAGGCGCGCGAGCTTGCTGCTGACGGCTACATCATCAAAGCATCGGCCATTCCTTCGGAGGTGCTTGCTGAGACGCTTGCGATAGTTGAGAAGCCTGCATGACCGCATCCACCCGTTTACCTACGCTTCTTGACGCGGTCGTCGCTCAAAACGGCTCCGACCTCCACATTTCTGCGGGCACACGTCCGATTATGCGCGTTTCCGGTACGCTCATTTCTCTTACCGATGAAGAACCGTTTACGGCAGCCGAGACCGCAGCGCTCTTGAAGAGCATGGTGCCGGAAGGTCGTTGGGATCTGTTCGAGAAAGGGCAGTCAGTCGACTTCTCCTATTCGCACACCGACAAGAATCGCTTCCGCGTCAACGGCTATGTCGCGCAAGGAGCAGTCGCCATTGCGATGCGTCTCATTCCGCACCAGACACGCACCTTTACAGACCTCAACCTCCCTCCAATACTTGAGACCTTTGGACAGAGGACGCAAGGGTTCTTCCTCGTCGTGGGTCCGGTGGGGCAGGGTAAGTCAACCACGCTCGCCGCTATCCTTGAGCGCATCAACGAGACACGTGCTGAGCACATCGTTACTATTGAGGACCCGATTGAGTACCTATTTGAGCCTAAGAAGTCGTTGATTCACCAGCGTGAGGTGCACATTGATACTCCTGACTTCCACTACGCGCTGCAGTCTGCGTTCCGCGAGGACGTGAACGTCATCATGGTGGGTGAGATGCGCGACCGTGAGACCATTTCTTCGGCGGTGACGGCAGCAGAGACCGGACACCTTGTGCTCTCGACACTCCACACCAACAATGCATCCCAGACCATCGACCGCATCATCGACATGTTCCCCCCTGAACAGCAGGACCAGGTGCGTGTGCAGCTGGCAGGCTCGCTTACCGGCATCTTCTCCCAGCGACTGGTGCCGCGCATCGCTGGCGGCCTTATCCCGGCTTATGAGCTTCTCATCAACAACAGCGCAGTCTCTAACCTGATTCGCGAGGCGAGGTCACACGAGATTTCGACGGTCATCCAGACATCGTCACAGGAAGGAATGATTGATATGAACCGTTCGCTTGCAGAGCTGGTGCGCAAGGGAGAGGTGACGGTGGAGGATGCCTATGAGCGTGCGTTTGATCAGAAGACGTTTGAGCGGTATCTCTAGGTTCAGGCCCCAGATAGCTAGCTCGATATATACTTTCCGCATGAGCGAAAAGCCTCAGGAAGTAAGTAATATAGAAGGCGCATCAAATCCTGAAATTCAGGCCTTTAAGAACCTGCTCAGTAAGGCGGACGGAACGCTCTATCCTCTTAAGAAGAGAACAAAAGATGGAAAGCAGCTGTACATAACCGCACGACAAATCTTCTCACCAGAAGTTGGCGGCACGGAGAACGTCAATCCTCTGTTCTTTAAATGGCAGCAGTTAGGAGAGAACAGAGCAGACGCTGTTTTGTTAATTGATGTATATGTTGGAACTGAATCTGGACGGGAGCTCATTGGCCGAAGAGACTGGTGGATGAACGGGGAGTACGCCAGTGGTGCTGGGAATATGCATGATGCCGTACTACCTAGCACAGATTATGAAAATACTATCGGTAATAGCACTTCGGCTTTTAAGGTTGCCGACGATTACCAACGCCAGAATATTGGTAGCTTAATGTTAGCGACCTCTGCCGTTGTTCTGCCTGCGCTTGGTGTGCGGGAGTTCAGTGGAGGAGTGTTGCTTGAACCTGCTCAAAAGACCTTTGCACGTTTTGATATTGAAGAAGAAGACTATATTTCGAGCGCACTACACGAACCGTTGCCTATAGAACGTCTGTCGGGTCATCCGGGGGTAGAAAAACTCATTTCCGAGTTCGTCTTAGGCGAATAGCCTGTCGGGCTAGGCTCCTGCCTTGCTAAAACGTACATATAACGTACAACAAGGCTATCAATCGACATGGAAACTGACCCCACAAGCGACATCTTGAGCCGCAGTAGGTACCTCATCTACCTGGCGGTCGCCTTCGTGGCGGTGCTCATGATTTCCAACACCACCGCAGGGAAGGTAATCGCCATTGGTCCGTTGGCCGTTTCTGGGGCACTCATCATATTCCCGCTGAGCTATATCCTCGGCGACGTACTCACCGAAGTGTACGGGTACCGGGCGGCCCGCAAGGTCGTGTGGTCAGGATTCGCCGCGCTCGTACTTATGTCGCTTGCGTATTGGATTATCCAGATACTGCCATCGGCTGCGTTCTGGGAGAACCAGGCAGCGTATGAAGTGATTCTTGGTGCTGTTCCGCGCATCACGCTTGCTTCCATGATTGCGTACTTCTGCGGCGAGTTCGTGAACTCCTATGTGCTGTCGAGGATGAAAGTATGGATGAACGGCAAGCAGCTCTGGATGCGCACCATCGCGTCGACTATCGCCGGAGAGGGAATCGACACCGTACTCTTTATGTTTGTTGCGTTTGCAGGCGTGCTTCCACTTGCGGCAATCTTCATCCTCATCCTGTCGGAATACGCTATCAAGGTAGCGTACGAGGTCGCTGCAACTCCCATTACGTACAAAGTCATTGGCTGGTTGAAGCGCAAGGAGGGAATTGACGTGTACGACCGAGGAATCGACTACAACCCGTTTGCTCCGTAACGTTGCGAGCCACGCTCGTAGGAAAAGCGTGGCGCATATACGCGAGATAGCGTAGGGTAGTGATAAATGGCTGCTAAGAAGTCCAACAATACGGAGGCTGCACCTCCCCGCGAAGCGCTGTTGCGTTTTGAGGGCGTGTCCTTCGAATATGGGCACAATCATCCCATCCTTGATGAGGTAGATTTCTCGCTGCGTCGCGGCATGAAGGTGACGCTCATGGGACAGAACGGAGCAGGGAAATCAACGCTGTTCCACCTCATTACTGGGGACCTCCAACCTGAACACGGGAAAGTACAGATAGTGCATGGGGTATCGATTGCGCTTGCTCGCCAGGTCATTCCTCCTGCGCTGCGTGAGGTCACCGTCCGCGAGTTCTTTGAAGCGAGCTTCCCGAAGCAGAAGGTCTACGATATCGACCCAAAAATTGATGCAGTGCTTGAGGTGGTGAATCTTCGCGCTCCCAAGGACCGCATCGTGAAGTCCTTCTCGGGCGGCCAGCAGGCACGCCTCCTTTTGGCGAGCGCGCTTATCCAGGACCCTGACCTTCTCCTGCTTGATGAGCCCACTAACAATCTTGATACCGCAGGTATTGAGCACCTCACGGATTTCCTCAAGAACTACGAGAAGAGCTGTCTTGTTATCTCGCACGATGCTGAGTTCTTGAACTCCTTCACGCACGGCGTCCTCTATCTTGATGTGCACACCAGGAAAGTAGAGCAATACACTGGCAACTACTTCGACCTTCTTGAAGAGATTTCTGCTCGTATTGAGCGGGAGAATCGTAAGAACGCGCAGTTGGCTAAGAAGATTCAGGACAACAAGGACAAGGCGAACTTCTTTGCGCAGAAGGGAGGCAAGATGCGTCTTGTTGCTAAGAAGATGCGCACGGAGATTGAAGAGATGGAGGAAGACAAGGTGGATGTGCGCAAGGAAGACAAGACCATTCGTCCGTTTCTTATTCCTGCGCAGCCGGAACACATGGGAGCGCTTCTCACCATCACGTCCTACAGTACGATGGACCCGAAAACGCACAAGCCCAAGGAACACAAGAAAGAACTAGTCCTTAAAAAGAACCACCACCTTCTGCTTTCTGGTCCAAACGGCATCGGGAAGACGAGCCTTTTGGAGTCGCTCGCACACGGCACGGCTAAGGGAGCACTTATTCACGACGGGGTACGCGTAGGCTACTACCGCCAGGACTTCTCGACGCTCAACTTTGAACACACCGTGCGGGAATCGCTGCTCTCTGCAATGGAGAAACAGGACGAGGAGAAGATGCGCGCGACTGCCGCAGGCTTTCTTATTACTGCCGATGTCATCGGAAAGAAGATTGGCGTACTGTCAGAAGGGCAGAAGGGTCTCGTTGCTTTTGCGCGCCTCGTGCTTGAGCGCCCGGGCCTTCTCATCCTCGACGAGCCCACCAACCACATAAACTTCCGACACTTGCCTGTTATCGCAAGCGCGCTCTCTGCGTACGAGGGGGCAATGATACTTGTTTCCCACGTGCCGGAGTTCGTTTCCCAGATACGCATTGATGAGGTGCTCGATCTCGGGAAGTAGCGGCAATCCCCTACGGGCTTCCGTAGAGCCTCTCCGGCATGCGATAATCTCCCTATATGTTGTTTAACTACCGGGCGCTCGATACTGAAGGACACGAGCGTGAAGGCTCAATCGAGGCGCTCTCGATGGATGTTGCGGTCTCAACGCTTCAGCGCCGCTCGCTCATCGTTTCCTCTATAGAGCCGGCGGACAAGAAGTCCTTCCTTTCCTTTGACCTCGCGCTCTTCAAAGGCGTCTCGCACAAGGATGTCGTCATTCTTTCGCGCCAGGTTGCCACACTGTTTGAAGCGCAGGTGTCAGCACTTCGTATCTTTCGCCTGCTTGCTTCTGAGGTAGATAACAAGTATCTCGCGGATGTGCTCACGGAAGTTGCGGATGATATTCAGGGAGGAAGTCCGATTTCTAAAGCGATGGCCAAGCATGAGAAGGTGTTCAGCACCTTCTATGTGAACATGGTGCGTTCAGGAGAGGAGTCCGGAAAGCTCTCGCAGACCTTCATGTATCTTGCTGATTACCTTGACCGCACCTACGAGGTGATGAGCAAGGCGCAGAACGCACTCATCTACCCAGCCTTCGTGGTCGTGACCTTTGTCGCGGTGATGGGACTCATGTTGACTATGGTCATTCCGCGCATTTCCCAGATTCTCATTGAATCCGGACAGGAAATCCCGCTCTATACAAAGATTGTCATCGCGCTTTCCGAGTTCTTGGTTAACTACGGCGCCTTCTTCTTGGTTGCGCTAGCCGTTGGCGGGTTCTTTGCCTACCGTTCCATGCAGACAGCGGAGGGACGCCTCCTCTTCGATGCAGCGAAGCTCCAGATGCCGTACCTTGGAGATCTCTACGAGAAGCTCTATCTCTCGCGTATTGCCGACAACTTCTCAACCATGCTCGTCTCGGGTGTGCCGGTTGTTGAGGCGGTTGAGATTACATCGACGGTGGTTGAAAACGCCGTCTTCGAGGGCATTCTCAAGGATGTGGCTGAGGATGTGAAGGGAGGAGCCTCCATCTCTGACGCACTAGGGAAGCATGACGAGATACCGGGCATCATGATTGCCATGATTAAGGTGGGTGAGGAGACAGGAGAACTGGGTACCATCCTTGGTACGCTCGCTAAGTTCTATCGTCGTGAAGTCTCGAACGCGGTGGATACCCTTGTGGACCTCATTGAGCCACTCATGATCGTGTTTCTTGGTCTTGGTGTGGGAACACTGCTTGCCGCAGTGCTTATCCCGATTTACAACCTCGCAGGCGGTATTTAGTCCGTTATCCACAGAGAGGTGCGGAGTGTGCCACTACTCGCGTAGAATAAGGGGAAGCGGACATTTACTA
>JAGOSU010000030.1 GCA_018062165.1 Minisyncoccota bacterium | reverse complement strand
CACCAAGGCGTTCCCAGTCGTCCTTTATTGCAGAGGCCACCGCCTTGAGCTCAGGAACGTTTGAGGTCTTCATCGTCACCGTGAGTTCAAGCTCAGGTTTCTCGTGTTTCCAGCGTCTCGCCTCCTCGTCATATTCCCACCCACCGTCCTCTAGTACCTCAGACGCTGCCGCGAGCCTTTCTTCAGGGGTGCGCGTAGCGGCTTCTCCTGGCGGAAGACTTCCTGGAGGAACAGGACCTTCTGCGGGCGTCGCGTACCCTCCAAGAATGTTCTCGATGAGGGCGTCGCGGTCTACGGCAACAGAGAGTGCTTTTCGCACCTCGAGTCGGTTGAAAAGAGGATTCTCGTTTCCGTTAAAGAACACGCCGAAGACCCTTGAATAGGGAGCGGAGAGCGCATTCTTGGTAGGGATGCTGTAGGCGCTTTCTACACGACCATTGCGAAGCGCATTCTCAAGGTCTTCCTTCTGTGCGAAGAACACGAAGGTAATCTGGTCGAGGTACGGACGCCCAAGTGCGTAGTGAGCGTTTGCGGTAAGTACGTACTTTTCAATCGTGCCGTTGCTACCGCGAACCACATTCGACACCTTGAAAGGTCCGGCACCCACCGGCTCCTCCATTCTCGGAGAGAAGGGGAACTGCTCGGTTGCTACATCGCGCCAGAGGTTTGCTGGAAGGATGCCCAAGGTTGCGTCCTCAAGGAACGGAGCATACGGCTTTGGGAGCGTGAAGGAAACGGTTCGAGAATCTATGACCTCCACCACTACATTCGCCCAGTTAGCGAGCTCAGGACTCTTAAGCGCTGGGTCTTGTGCCTTTGCTACCGTGAACGCGATGTCCTCGGCAGTAACGGACTTTCCGTTGGAAAACTTCGCGTCCTCACGAAGGGTGAAGGTGTACACCTTCCCGTCCTCAGAGACCTCGTAGGACTCTGCAAGTACCGGGATAAGGTCTCCGTCCTCTCCGATGCCCATAAGGCCAGCATAGGTAAGGCGCGTGAGGTCACGGTCTGCATCAGAGAGGGCAAGTAGCGGATTCACAAAGCGCGGACTTCCGAGCACTCCTTCGGTAAGTGAGCCGCCGTTGGCAGGCACCTCCACGAGCATGGAGCGTTCAAGCGCATAGAGACCGGCGAGGCCGGAAAGGACAACAAGACAGCCAAGGGTAGTTGCAACAAAACGATCGCCTGGGGAAAGGCGAGTGATACGTGACGAAAGGGCCGCTATCGGCGGAGTAACGAAACGCTTAACGCTCGAAAAGAGACGTGAAAGCCAATGGGGCATGGGTGTGGATTCAGATGAGGAATCCAGCGATAGCCGAAAGAACGAACAGGACCGCAATCACGATGGTCGCGTTGAAAAGGAATTTCTCCGCGCCACGGCGTTTGTAGAACGTCGCTGCGAAATTGTCCCCTCCGAATGCTCCTCCAAGTCCGGCTCCGCGCTGCTGGAGCACGATGCCGATAATGAGGAGAAGGGAGAGGGTTATCTCGATATAGGGCAATGTCGCCTTGAGTGTCTCCATCTGTAGCCCCGAGGATACCACCCAGGAGGCTAGGCGGCAAGCTGGCTTGAGGCACGTCGCATGGCGTCGATAATCAGGTTGAGGAGGTTCAGATACGCCTTCGGGTCCTTCTCACGTACGAGGCGCAGTTCAGCATCAAGCGTGATAATCATGCGTTCGCGTTCCTCCTGAGAGAGCGGGGAGCCGTCGCGGACCTTAATGATGAGTGCGTGGAGTTCCATATTATTGTTCGAGGTGCGACTTCATTGCCGTTGCGAGCGCAAACGCGTCCGGCGCGCGCACTTCTGCATCTGCATGCGTCGTAAGGAACGCAGAGAGTTTGGAGAGTTCCTGGTGCGCAGTGCGAATCTGTTCGCCTTCGCTTCTCTTGCCAGTTTCAAATAGGCCTTGGTGCCACGACATGTCTTTATGGTACAGCATGTCGGCTCGTTTGACGCTCCCTGTCCATCTCCTTATACTGCGAACAACTCCGGGGGCACCGGACTGTGCGTTCAAACACAGGTTATTAGCTAAGCCTTTTCACTATGGCAAAAAACCCTTCAATAGAGCCACTTTCTGACCGCGTTGTGGTGCGACCACTTTCTGCGTCTGAGACCGTCTCGGCTTCAGGCATCATCATTCCTGACACTGTTAATAAGGAGAAGCCTGAACAGGGCACTGTGGTTGCAGTAGGTCCCGGCAAGTACGACGACGGGGATCTTGTTCCTATGACGGTAAAGAAGGGCGATGTCGTTCTTTTCTCCAAGTACGGCTTTGACGACGTGAAGATAGACGGTGAGGAGTACTACATCATTTCTGAAGCGAACATTCTCGCGATTATTCCTAAGACCAAATAACTATGGCCAAACAAATTCTATTCGGGGAGGACGCACGCAAGAAGATACACGAGGGCATGGCGAAGGCCGCTCGCGCGGTGAAGGCCACCCTTGGTCCGCGCGGCAGGAACGTGGTGCTTGATAAGGGCTACGGTGGTCCGCGCATCACCAACGACGGCGTCTCTATCGCCAAGGAAATCTCCTTCAAGGACAAGTTTGAGAACATGGGCGCAGAAATCGTGAAGGAGGTCGCCAACAAGACCAATGATGGTGCAGGTGATGGAACTACGACCTCTGTCGTGCTTCTCGAGGCAATGATTGATGAGGGTCTCGGTGCGATGGTGAAGGGCGCTAACGCCATGGGCATCCGCACTGGTATGGAAATCGCTCGCGATGCTGCAATCGTTGAACTTAAGAAGATGGCAAAGCCAGTTGCTGGAAAGAGCGACGTGAAGCAGGTGGCAAGCATTTCAGCAGAGTCTGATGAGCTTGGTGCCATCATCGCTGAGACCGTAGAGAAGGTGGGCAAGAACGGTGTGGTCACCGTTGAAGAGTCACAGGGAATGGAGCTCTCCCACGAGATTGTGGAAGGTCTCCAGATTGATAAGGGCTACGTAAGTGCCTACATGGTCTCAAACCCAGAGCGCATGGAGGCTGAGATTAAGGATGCTTCCATCCTCATTACCGACAAGAAGATTGGCAACGTACAGGAAGTGCTTCCACTTCTTGAGAAGGTTGCACAGGCTGGCCGCAAGGAGATTGTGATTATTGCTGACGACGTTGAGGGCGATGCACTCGCAACCTTCGTCGTGAACAAGCTGCGTGGCACCTTCAACGTGCTTGCAGTGAAGGCGCCGGGCTACGGCGACCGTAAGAAGGAAATGCTTGCTGATATTGCAGCAGTGGTTGGTGGTCAGGTGATTTCTTCTGACACTGGTCTTACCTTCGAGAACGCAGCACTATCGATGCTTGGTAAGGCGTCACGCGTTGTTGCCACCAAGGACACGACAGTGTTTGTAGGCGGCAAGGGCAAGAAGGCAGATATTGCTGCGCGTGTTGCGCAGCTCCAGGCCGTCATTGAGAACACCAAGTCGACCTTCGACAAGGAGAAGCTTGAAGAGCGCATCGCAAAACTCACGGGAGGCGTGGCGGTCATTCGCGTCGGTGCTGCTACTGAGACTGAGATGAAGTACCTCAAGGACAAGATTGATGACGCAGTGAAGGCAACGAAGGCCTCCATTGAAGAAGGCATTGTCCCCGGAGGAGGTACTGCGCTCGCAAAGGTTGCCAAGAAGCTTGCGGCAAATGCAGGCAAGATGACCGCAGATGAGAAAGTGGGATACGACATTGTCGTTCGCGCACTTGAGCAGCCACTGCGCCAGATTGCACTTAACTGTGGCAAGGATGATGCAGCATCAATTGTCACCAAGGTGCAGGCAGGCAAGGGAAGCGCGGGCTACGACGCACTTAAGGACGTCATGGTCGACGACATGATGGAGGAGGGAATCATCGACCCAGTGAAGGTAACTCGGAGCGCCGTTGAGAACGCGGTATCTGCAGCCGCGATTCTTCTTACGACCGAGGCAGCCGTCGCTGACCTACCGGAACCCAAGAAGGACGAAGCTCCCGATATGGGAGGGATGGGAGGAGGAATGTTCTAACCTAAAAGCCCCGCTTGATGCGGGGCTTTTTTGTATTGGTATACTTTCACTTACATATGACCTCAAAAGAAGGAGGCGCAGAAGCGGCACCTCGACCCCTAACTCCGGTCGAGCTCAGGATTCGCGAACGCGTTAAGGAGCTTATGCGTCGTGAAAAATACGTAGGTATCCTTAGCGATGAGAAATTTCCTCGAATAAATCTACACTTTCATTTTTCGTCGCATGCGACTGAAGAAGATGCGAGAGAGTTCGGAAAGGTCGTCAAGCAGCAAGGTCCTACACTTATAGGACTGGAGTACGTGAATAACACAAGACAGGTCAAGGAATTATTCAACAAGATTGCGCAAGGCCAGATGTCTCCCGCCGAACTAAACTTCTCTGCAACAGTGGGCCAGCCGGAATTTCTTAAGCAACTCCTTACTGAGATTCAGGGCATCAAAACCCCAATCGTCCTTCTCGATTTCCCTGCGGACAGCGAGATTGCAAAACAAGTCACACCTCTCATGCAACGGTTTGGGGGGTTCTTAAATGAGTTGGTGGATAAAGGAATTTCTTTTGACGAGGCGCTCAAGAAGTTTTCAGAGATGATACCTGCTTACATGGAGAGCATCCGTGCTAGAGAACAGTACTCCATGGCAAGTCTTGAAGAATCAATCGCGCAGTTCATTGCGACAGACGAACGGTTTAAGAAACTAAAGAATATTAATGTAACGATGCTGTTCGGTGCGCTGCATACGCCCATGGCGCACAACATGCGGCGCGAACATGAGGGAAGCGAGATGCGCGTACAGCCCTCACCGTTTCTGTTCGCCCCTCGTGATGAGATGTGCAGGCTGGTCGCTCTTGGAAAGGAAGTCCCAACAGATGTCCGAGAGAGGGCATTTATCGATCATTTGCTGAACAACATGCTTTTAGAGGCATTCAAGATGTTGGGAATTCCTCGAGACAGCACGTCCATGGGAGCCCATCGCGCGATTATCGAATCGCTTACCCATGAAGAAATGCGCAAGGTATACGAGCTTTACACCGTTAAAGTAACGCAACGAGAGGCAGTTGCCTTCCTGGTAGACCGTATGAGGACCGTGCTCACAGACCGAGGATATACGGTTTCTGTTTGAAGACGAGCGCGCTCCCGACATGGAGGGACGGGATTCTAAACCAAACCCCCGCAGATGCGGGGCTTTTTCGTATTGGTATACTTTCCCTACATGAAAGAGGCCCCATCTAATGCAGAGCACAAAGCTGATTCGAGCTTTGTCCTTACCGCAGAAGACCCATCGGTGCACACACCCATATGGGTCTGTGCAGACCTAGACTTGCCTGAAGGTAAACACAATGACAATGGCGAGGATTGGAAGGTAATTGAGGAAGCCGGATATACGCCTGAGCAGGTGGTGAATGTGGAATTTGGCGCTCACCCTAATCGCCTTATTCCTCAGAACATGAAATTTCTCACGGGCTACGCTGAGACTTCACAAGAGGGATATGCCGTGTCGGTCATCTCTGCGGTCGACGAGCGCCCGAAGCAATCGGGCGTGAACGTACACAACGAACGCTATCGTGAATGTGTTGGAGTAATTGCAAGTGGCACTCGTCGTTCGGATGGTGTTCGCATTTCGTTCATGTCGCATTCGCCGCCGCCGCTGTTCATGCGCAAAGACTATCGACCAGAAGCATTCGAGCAACAGATGCGCGAAAGTATGGAGTCTCTTAAAGTAGACTGCGACCCAGGTAGCATTGATATAGCGATTATCGGAGGACGCCCGAGCCACGTGGGCGACGTCGACTATCTTGATAAGGTTCCGGATACATACGAAAAGGCGGTGCAGTTTCTGGCAACCCTTTCTATGAAAATATTCGATATACGACCGCTGGTTGTGTCGGTGCCCGAAGTATATGGAAACAGGATAGAAGCGTTCTTCGATACCTCTAAAAACCGCCTGCACGTGCGCGTGGTGGGTTCCCCTCACTCCGTACTAAAGGCAGCGGGTACCTACTCAGTCGCTCGATATGACGAATCCCTGCATCGCATAGGTAATTTGGTATAATAGGAGGACTAACCTACACAGACATGACTATCCTTTGGATTGTGCTCGGCATTCTCGCACTTATTGTTATTTGGATTATTGCTGCCTACAACGGCTTTATCACGCTTGTTAACCGCGCCAAAGAGGCGTGGAGCGACATCGAGGTGCAGATGAAGCGTCGCTACGATCTCATCCCGAACCTCATCGAGACGGTGAAGGGATACGCAGCTCACGAGAAGCAGGCATTCGAGAACGTAAGCAACGCACGCGCAGCCGCTATGGGAGCGCAGTCGGTTGAGGAGCACGGTAAGGCAGAGAACATGCTCACCGGCGCACTCAAGTCTATCTTCGCTATTGCAGAGGCGTACCCAGACCTTAAGGCCAACACGAACTTCCTCGAACTGCAGCGCGAACTTTCTGACACTGAGAACAAGATTCAGGCCGCACGCCGCTTCTACAACCAGACAGTAATGGCGCTCAACACCGGACTCCAGCAGTTCCCGGGAAATATCGTTGGCGGTATGTTCGGCTTCAAGGAGCGCGCGTTCTTCGAGCTCGAAGAAGGAGAGGCAGCAGCACGTCAGCCCGTTAAAGTTGCGTTCTAAGGATGTCGAATCTCTACCAGGAGCGAAGTAGTAACGTCGCCAGAACCTGGGCACTCATGCTCGGGTTCTTCCTGGTGGTCATTGCTATTGGCTGGGCCATCTCCTGGTACTACGGGGATGTCTCTATCCTCTATATAGCAGTAGCAGTTGCGCTCGTTATGAACGTAGGAAGCTACTGGTTCTCGGATAAGATTGTGCTTTCGATGACGGGTGCCAAGCCTGCAAGCCGTGAAGAGTATTTTGACCTCTACACAGTCACTGAGAACCTCTCCATTACCGCCGGCATCCCGATGCCGAAGCTCTATGTGGTACAGGACCCAGCTCCGAACGCCTTTGCTACCGGTCGTGATGAGAAGCATGCAGTAGTTGCGGCTACGACCGGACTTCTCGCCGCACTCAATCGCACCGAGCTTGAAGGAGTGATTGCACACGAGCTCTCCCACATACAGAACAAGGACATGCTCGTTATGACGGTTGCGGTGGTGCTTGCCGGAGTAGTCGCGATTGTTGCAGATATTTTCCTTCGCATGTCATTGCATGGCGGCGGTAACCGAGACAACGGGAAGGGAGGAGCTCTCTTCGCGGTACTCGCCATTGTCGCCATTATCCTCGCGCCAATTGCTGCACAACTCATTAAGCTCGCGATTTCTCGCAGGCGTGAGTATCTTGCCGACGCGTCAGGAGCGCTCCTGACCCGCTACCCAGATGGTCTCGCTTCCGCTCTTCAGAAGATAAGCGCGTACGCTGGCCCGATGAAGAAAGCCAATCACGCTACTGCGCACCTCTTTATAGCTAACCCCTTTGGAGCTCAGGCAGGGAAGTTCGTGAACAAGCTCTTCGCCACCCATCCTCCGGTCGAGGACCGCGTTCTACGCCTGCTTGGTAGCAGGCCAGCAGAAGTGGTATAACGGCTCTACGGAGGCGTCGCATAGTGGTCTAGTGCGCACGCTTGGAAAGCGTGTGAACCGCAAGGTTCCGAGAGTTCGAATCTCTCCGCCTCCGCAAATCGAGATTTCTACCGGATGCAACACCGGATTTGATTCGGAATTCGTCCGCCCGATGCGGGCGGCCTCATGCAATTGCGCGCACAGACGCGCGGTTTTTTCTGACGGCGGGGAGAATCC
>JAGOSU010000029.1 GCA_018062165.1 Minisyncoccota bacterium | reverse complement strand
AGAGAGCCGCGAAAGACTTTAGGTAATCGGGTACTAATATGCGGCCAGCGGTGTCGACATCCGCTTCGCTCGCACCCGCGAGCATAAGGCGCGCGAGCCCTCGCCCGGCGCTGCCGCCGGTCGAGTGGCGCGCAATCTTTCCCGCTTCCCCTTTCCAGGTGTTCTTTGGGTACACAAAGAGACAGTGATCAAGACCACGCGTGACGATAACGGAGCTGCCAAGTTCCTTACGAAATTTCGCCGGGAGAGAGATTCGGTTCTTGGTGTCGAATGTGTGGCGATATTCTCCGATGAACATAGTAGGTATTTGGAGGAGTGGCGGAATTCAGGCTGCATTCATGAATCCCACTTCATCCCACTAGTAGGTAAGTATATGCCACTTCATCCCACTTCCCTTCAGGTTATCCACACGAAAAAAGCCGGTCGTGTGGCCGGCTTTTTCTTCATAATCGAATTCTAGGAAACTGCCTCTGTGAGCCTCTGTACGACCATCTCCCGTGGCAGTACCGAAAGGAACCAACCTGCCTTAGGACCCGACGTGCGGCCAAGGAAGAGCGTATAGAGGGCGCTAAAGAGCTCCTTAGGCGCAATGGGTACCTCCGTCTTCATCTCATGGAGCTTGAGGTGCAGTTCTTCGCCTGTTCGAGCCTCGGAAAGGAAGTCTTTGAGGACCGAAAGTGCCTTCTTCTGAGCATCGGTAGGAACGAAGCCTTCAGGCACTTTTTGCTGGAGTTCGTATTTGTATTCAGGCGGCGCGTAGGTAGTAAGCCAGGAACGCGCGTACTCTGCCCGCTCCTCAAGGAGCGTCTTCTCGTCTTCCGTGAGTGCGCTTCCCTTCACACGCGCAGCTTCCTCGGAAAGTGAAAGGTGCGGCATCTGCACGATGAAGGCAACCTGCGCAAAGCGAAGCTGCCAGGTTGCCTTGGTTTCCGCACGATTGTGAGGAAGTTCACAGAACGCAAAGAGGCGCGTGAAGTCGTCAGCAACTCCTTCCCGTACTTTTTCTGCAAGTTCGTCATACCAATCAAAGATGCGCGGTACCGCATCGCCTGAAGGATCAACATCAATCTGTTGATTTGGTTCTTTGCCCAAAAGCGTGAGACGAAACTCTTCTGGCGGGAAGAGGTTGGACATTTCTTTTGCAGAAGAGCCACGACCTTTGGAAGAAGACATCTTCTTTCCACCGACGAGAAAGAACTCGTACGGGATATCGTAGGGTTCTTCGAAGCCAAATACTTCTTTGGCAATGTGCGCGGAAACATCACGCGAACCTCCCTTAGTTGAATGGTCCTTACCTGCTCCTTCGATATCAACACCCATAGCAACCCACTTGGCAGCCCAATCCGCTTTCCAGAAAAGTTTTACCGCTCCCGTAACAGGTGCGACGCGTCCAGTATGCCCACACGGAACGGTTTCGTCCGGAGAGCGGTCACACGTATACCCAACGGTTTCTCCATCGTAGTCGTGTGCACGCGTCGTCATCATCTTCCCGCAGTTCTCACACACCACCGATACCGGAAGCCACGATTCATCCTTTACAGAGCCGGACACTTCTTTGAGGATGCGACGAATGTCAGCGGCTCGTTCGAGCGCGGTCTTGGTGAGTGCGTCCATCTTCCCTGCTGCGTACAAATCCTTATACGTGCGGTAGTACTCAGGATGGAATCCTGCTTTCGCGTGCACTTCAGCAAATTCCGCTCCGTAATATTCTGCAAAGTTTTCAAACCCAGGCTCAGGAGATGGAACTGCGTAGAGGGGCTTACCTAGGTGCTCTTTAAACTTCTCCTGGTCGAGATAGCCTGGGACGGTATCAAACGGATCAAAGTCGTTGTACTCAAACAGGAAGCGGTTTGGTAGTCCGAGCTCATCAAGGACTTCCTTCACCGCGCCGTGAATAGCGACGCCACGCATTGCACCAATGTGCACCCGCCCAGAGAGCGTCTTCTCGTCTCGAATGATAAAGGTCTTGCCGTCTCGTGGTGTACGGGTGTCCTGTATTTCTTTGCCAATGCGGTCTGCCCAAAACATGAAGGCAGTATAGCTTCTATCGACTATTTTTTCACTCGAACAAGCTGATAGGTCTTATGCTGAGGACCTTTCTGGTACGGGTCAGGCTTGGCGGCCACGAGCTCGAATCCTTTACGCTTAATAGCGTTATTGATTGAAGTGAAGAAATAGGTTTCGTTTACCGTGGCAGGAAAAGGGAGTGGGCGGTTCCCATTGGTGCGCAACCCTATGAGGTAATCACAAATCATCTTCTCGCTTTTGCCAAAATCAGCGTCGAGAATTGTACCCCACTCCTCTCGGTTAAAGTTGACGGCGAGAAGTTTTCGTTCCCCCTCTGGCATAAGGACTACGCGACCTTCTGGACGGTGTAGGTCTGCTTGCCGTTCGGAGTCTCGAAGGTAAAGACGTCACTCTTCTTCTTTCCCATGAGTGCCGCACCGAGCGGAGAAACGTGGGAGAGCTTGCGGATGCGCATGTCTGCCTCCTCAGAACCTACAATGGTGTACTCGTGCGCCTCTTTGCTTCCCTCCTTCTGGATGGTGACAACGGAACCGAAGCCCACGACATCTTTTTTCTTGCCGTCGGTAACAATCTGTGCCCGCTTTACGAGGTCCTCGAGCCTGCGAATGCGCTCTTCCGTTGCGGCCTGCAGTTCGCGTGCCTCCTGGTACTCCGCGTTCTCGGAAAGATCACCGAGGGAACGAGCGTACTCAAGGTTCTTCGCAATCTCCGTGCGACGCACGGTCTTAAGGTTCTCGAGCTCTGCTACCATCTCATCAAACTTCTCCTGACTCACGACTGCCTGTTGGTCTGTCATATATATTGTGTCGCCGTATTGTACGGGAAGCCGCGATGCCGTCAAATGAGGCCTTAGTCCTCTCCTTGTGCAGAAGGAGGCACATAGATACTGGACGCACCATATCCGTGCTTTTCTGATTCTGCTTGCTGGCGTCCAAGCGCAATAATTTCATCCCAATAGGTTTGATTCATACTACCGCCGCTCCAACGAAGATAGTCTTCCTTCGTACTTTGTATCTTGAGCTCAAGCGCTCTGCGCGCACTCGGTTCCTCTTTCTGCATACGCTTCACGAGGTGGTAGTGCTCGAACGGCTCCAGGAGCGCCGCAGCAAACTCCGCACGGTCTTCGTTAGGTCCGGTGGTGCCGTAATCAGTTACAAATGGATAGCGTAATTCTTCAGGATTCTGTACCCCGTACTCACCGCAGCCGCAGTCTTGCAGTATCTGCTTCCATCGCTGGTTTTTCTTTGTGCTGTCTCCGTCGCGTCCTTCAAGAATATGGAAAATCTCGTGATGAAGTGCAGATTCAAAAATTGAAAGCTCGCTACTGTGTTCAACAATAATAGCGTTCTGGTTATGTTGCGCGACCCCTCCCCAGTCGAGACGAGTTTCACTGAAGCCTTCTCTTTGAATTTGAACTAACTCTTTGACAATCGTAACTGAAGGCAGACGATTGCGAGTAAAGAAATCTAACGGATAGCGCCCGAGCACAGTGAACGTTGCCGCAATTGCTCTTCTTGCTTCCTCGGTCGAAAGACCCGTCCCCGTCCAATACTCTCCGGGCGATATATTCTCTCGTTCGGAATGAACGCCGAACTCAAGTCGAATACCGTACATCTGCTGAAGAAGATTCTGCCCTGTTCGTACTACCTCATCGTTTGTGTGTTGGGTATCAAACAGTGCACGAAGGTAGCGGTCCCGCTGTTCGTACAGTTTTCCGCCATTAACGGCAGTGACTAACAGTGACGCGGGTATGGAAGAGATGAGGAGTTGTTTCGCGTATCCAACAAGCAGTTCGCGGCGTGTTGTTCCTACCTTCTTCTCGTGCTCCATCATAGGCCAAAGTACTCCGGCGCCACTTCCCGCATCTTGGAGAGCGTTTGGTACATCACGTAAATACCGCCAACTGAGGTTCCTGCAGGTGCACGTTCCATCACTACCGCATACGCATACTTGGGCTTGTCGTACGGAAAGAACCCAACCGCCCACGAGTTGTACTGCTCGTTATTAACGCCAAGCTGTGCGGTCCCGGTCTTTCCCGCTGCCTGTACATACGGAAGTGCATTGAGCCCCACCGACGTGCCTTCGGTGACTCCCATGCGCATGCCCTCGCGCACAATCCGAAGTCCTTCCTGTGAGACATTGATGGTCTCACCTGTTGGAGCTTGCCCGGTGAGTACGGTGGCCTTCACCAAGGTGCCACCGTTAGCGATTGCCGCGATTGAGCGCACAGCTTCAAGCGGCGTAATCTGCACGGCGTACTGCCCGATGGCAGTGTGGTAGGTGTTGCCCACTCGCCAGGGCTCGCCATAGGTCTCTTCCTTCCACGCTGGTGTCGGAATAAAACCTTCGGACTCTCCGGCAAGCTCAATACCAGTCCTGCTCGTGTACCCAAACGCTTTGTACCAGTAATCAAGACGATTGATGCCAAGGCCCTTCTGGTCGCCAAACCCACCGCCCACCGTATAGAAGTACACGTCGGAGGAATACGCGATTGCGCTTCGCATGTTCATGGGACCGAGCGCTTTCCAATCCTTGAAGATAGAAGGGTTTGATGCGTCGTACGGGTTTGGAAGCGAGATGGAGCCAGTCGAAACAATAATCTTCTCCGGCGAGATAATGCCGTCATTGAAAACGCCTGCGGCAATCACTGGCTTCACAATAGAACCGGGGGTGTAGAGGCCGTTCACCGGACGATCAAGATACGGCTCACGAGGGTCTGTATTGTAGCCAGCAATAACTGACGACGGCTGCCCTTTCGAAAGAATATTCGGGTCGTACTCAGGATAGGACGTGAGTGCAATAATTTCTCCCGTCTCGACATCCATCACGACGCCCGCGCCACCCTTGTACGGAATCCGATCGGCAAGCTCTTTGATAGCGTCGTACATGGCCGATTGCACCCGTGAATCTATCGAGAGCGTTAGCGGCGTACCATCAACAGGAGCTTTCACGCTTCCCTGCGATTGCAGTTCGCCCAGTGCGTCTTCTTCAATCAAGAAGAGGCCATTCTCTCCTGATAGTGATTCATCAAACGCAGACTCAACACCTGCCAAACCCTTGATGTCAGTTTCGTAGTAATTGCCTGAAGAATCTTTCTTCGGATAAGACACGTAGCCCAAGAGATGAGCGAAGCCTGGAGCCATGTAGGAGCGCTCAACGAATCCCGCTTCTGATGGTGTATTCTCCACCAAGACAACGCCGTTGCGGTCGAGAATGGCACCACGCTTTGCGAAGAGTACTTCAGGGCGCAGACGATTGTTCTCGCTTTGCGTAGCGAACTTCTCTCCCTGCACAATCTCGAGGCTCCCTGCCTGCACCACAAACCCAACCAACATGAGGGCGATAACGGCGGTAATGCCCACGAACGTCCGCTCGCTTACGGGCTTCTCAAGTCTCCCCTCAAGACGCGTGGTGTCGAAGGAGGGCAGGTTTGAGGAGTCGAGGAAAATCTCGTCAGGAGCGAGCTCCTTATCCCTATGCCGCTTTCTCCTCCCTATCATCCTCCTATAATACGCGTTTCCACGAACCTACGCACGAGAAGCGCGACGAGGGTACCGAGAATCCCGAGCAGAATGCCCATCGGGAACTGTCCGGACGAGAGATACAGCATGTCATGAAGGAGTCCTACCGAAAGCGCAGAAAGCGGAATGAAGAACGCTGCGATTGCTGCGAACAGTATGGAAATTGGTGCCGGGAATAGAAACGGTGCGGTAAGCGCGAGAATGACCGCAAGTACACGAATCATAGGGAGGCAGGTCCAACGCGCACATACGGCAACGAGAACGGATTAGCGTACGGGAAAATCTGCACGCGTGCGTCAGGAGAGGAAGGATCCGTCTCAACCTTTCGTATAAGACCGACAGGAATGGCACCAGGCCCCGGAAGATACACCACATCTCCAACCGCAAGTCCTGAATCTTTCGATGCCGTCATGCTGAAGGTTCCGGCTCCCGTTCCTGTAAGCACCACTGGTATGCGGTTCTCCCCTGCCCATCCACGATTCTCTCTTCCTGCCTCGGAGAACAAGACAGCGCGTGAACTGGTCTCACCCACTTCGCGAATGGTGCCGATGGGAACGCCGTGATACCCGTAGACAAACAACCCTGTACGCACGCCATCCGTAGCTCCTGCGGCAAGAATAAGCACGTCGTACGGAGCCACCGGAGGACCCGCAAGCACACCCACCAACATCTCCTCATTGCCTTCTCCTACAACGTTCCCAAGGTCAGCAATCTCTGCGCGTAACGTTGCAAGCTCGAGAGACATAGCTGCCTTCTCTTCGATAAGGCGATCACGCTCTTCAGTGAGCGCACGCGCATTCCCAAAGGACGAGGTGAAGTCCCCGACTCCTTGAGAGAACGAAGCACCGACACCCCACAATGGCGTAGCAATTGCCGTAAGCACACCCGGGAACACAAGACGAAGTACACCAAGTACGAGCACGATAGCGAGCACAATGAAACCGAGCGAACGGACGTTCGGTGAGATGAGCGAGACGCGCTCGAAACTATGCTTTTGAAATGATGGCCTCTTCATGCATGAATACGCTCTCCCAAGGACGCGGGTCCTCCGTGATGATGCCCGTACCTCGTACGACCGCAGTCAGTGGATCGGCTGCCACATGCACCGGAACTCCGAGCATCTTGGCAAGAAGCTCAGGAAGGCCGCGAAGGAGTGCCCCTCCGCCGAAGACCGTAACCCCCCGCTGAAGCACGTCGGAGAGCAGTTCTGGTGGTGTGTTCTCAATAACGTCCTTCATAGCTTCCATGAGCGTGTCGAGCGAAGGCTCGAGGGCTTCTCGGACGTTTGAGTCAGTCAACGTAATCTCGCGCGGAAGACCGGTAGCAAGGTCTCGCCCGCGCACTGATTTACTGAGCTTGGTATCAAGCGGCAGCACTGCGCCAATAGCAATCTTTGTTTCCTCAGCAGTACGCTCACCAATGGAAAGCTGGAACTCACTGCGAACATAATCGATGATGTTCTCGTTGAAGCGGTCGCCCGCTACATGCGAGCTCTTGCTTGCAACCGTGCCACCAAGCGAAAGAACGGCGATGTCGGTAGTACCGCCACCAATATCAAGCACCATCGTGCCGACTGGTTCTGTAACGGGGAGCTTGGCACCAATAGCTCCTGCCATAGGCTCTTCCACTATGTAGACTTCGCGAGCACCGGAAGAGAGCGCCGCATCGCGCACTGCCCTGCTCTCAACGTTGGTGACGCCGGTTGGCACTCCCACCACCACGCGAGGACCAAACAAACGTGTGCGGTCTCCTTGTGCCTTGCGGATTAGATACGCGAGCAATTCCTGCGTGACCTCGAAATCGGAGATGACCCCGTGCGAGAGTGGACGCACTGCACGCACGTGTGGCGGGGTTTTGCCGAGCATCACCTTTGCTTCGCGCCCGATAGCAACCACCTGCCCGGTCTTCTCATTGGTGGTAACTACCGATGGCTCAGTGATGACGATGCCACGACCGCGCACATACACGAGCGTGTTTGCGGTACCGAGGTCAATACCTATATCACTTGAGAACAGTGACGCCTTAGTGAGTTTCTTAGCCATACACTGCGTCGTAGACAAACTGGAGCGCATCCTCTGATGCGAAGAACTCATCAAGTGAAAGGAGGGTGGTCTTTCCGGTCTTGCGTTCAATCACCTCAAGTTTCGATTCCTTAAGCGCATTCTTCCCTACGAGTATTTGGTACGGAATACCAATCAAATCAGCATCGGTGCGCTTCTCGCCTGTCTGTACCTTACGGTCGTCATAGAGCACACGCTCAATTGGGTAGACGTTCCCATCTTTTGCAGTGAACGATGAAAGTTTCTCGTAAACTTTGTCGGCGAGCGCTTCGACTTCTGCGTCGTTCGTTCCAAGCGAGAGCACATGAAATGGGAATGGAG
>JAGOSU010000028.1 GCA_018062165.1 Minisyncoccota bacterium | reverse complement strand
AACAACATAAGCCAGAGTACCGAAGGGTACATCAATCGTTTTTGGAAGGCGGTTGCTCCAGTCATGGACCTGCAGGTATGGAAAGGGAACATGTTTAATACAGAGATTGTTGAGAAAGACATTGTAAATCCCTATTGGAAAGCCCAGACAGCACAAGAAAAAATGATGATACTCGGGCGGCTCATTAACGTCTTTCATTACGGAGGTTCGCCATTCGGCCTCGATATTTTTGGAGGATTTCATGCCCCCACCGAGCAAAAATGGGACGGTCAGGATTTCGAACGGTACAAACAATCAGCGAAGCTTTTCCTTAAAAGGCTCAATAATCTTGGGCATCAAGAAGAAGGAGAGTTCAAAGACGAAGGTTGGCTCTAACCGCTCCGAAATACGGATTGTGCTACTATCTTCCCTATGGATAAGCAGATAAACGTCTCCATCACCCCGGGCACCATAGTGATGATTATCTTCATCTGTACCGCAGCCTACTTGCTGTGGTTCCTCAGAGACCTCGCCCTCCTCGTGCTCACTTCCATCGTGATTGCTTCGGCAGTGGAGCCTGGCGTAGCCTTTTTCATGAAATACAAGGTTCCGCGCGTGCTCGCGGTCCTTGGCATGTACCTCCTGTTGTTCGGGTCTTTCTTCGGCATCGTCTACGTGTTCCTCCCACCACTCTTGGAAGACACCCAAGCATTCTTCCTTTCGGCTCCGCAGTATCTTGAGACACTTGATCTCCCAGCCTCCCTCACGAGTCTTTCAGTAGCAGCAGAGCAGGCAGCGGAAGGGCAGACCTCGCTCGTGGATACCATCTTCGCGTTCCGTTCAGCGTTCGTCGATACGTCAGAGGGTGCGTTCCGTCTTGTCTCTTCGTTCTTCGGCGGCATCTTCTCCTTGCTGCTCGTGATTGTGTTGTCGTTCTATCTCGCCATTCGCGAGACAGGCATTGATGATTTCCTCAAGATTGTCACCCCACAGAAATACGAACCGTATGTGCTTAGCCTTTGGCGCCGTGCACACGTGAAGATAGGGCAGTGGATGCAAGGACAGCTGCTCCTTTCGCTTCTCTCAGGCGTCATCATCTATCTGCTTCTTCTTATTCTTGGGGTGCCGTATGCGCTCCTACTCGCAGCTCTCACTGCGGTTGCAGAGCTTATTCCTATCTTCGGTTCCTTCATTGCAGCGGTACCTGCGCTCATCATCGGATTCTCAACAGGCGGCGTTACCCTTATGGTACTCGTCGCGGGAGTCTTCCTCATCATGAACCTGTTCCAGGCTAACTTGATTTACCCCCTCGTGGTGAAGAAGATCGTCGGTCTCCCTCCGCTGATGGTCATCCTCGCACTTATTGTCGGCGGCAACATCGCCGGATTCCTCGGCGTTCTTCTCTCGGTGCCGGTTGCTGCGGCGCTCCAGGAGTTCCTTATGGACTTCGATAAGAGCAAGCGCGCGAAAGCGTAAGGTGCAATGAGCTCACGCTACCTCACGACGACACTTCCGTACGTGAATGCCGACCCACACATCGGCAATGCTCTTGAATTTGTGCAGGCAGATGCCTTTGCGCGCACGCTGCGCCTTAAGGGTGATGAAGTATTTTTCAATATCGGTACCGACGAGCACGGTCAGAAGATACTGCAGGCAGCTGAGAAAGCAGGGACCGATGTGCACGCGTACGTCGACCACTACTCAGATGAATTTAAGAAACTTGGCGGTGCGCTCGATCTTTCCTACGACGCCTTCATCCGTACGACGAACCCAGCTCACTACAAAGCTGCGCAGGAAATGTGGCGGCGCTGTGACGCGGCAGGCGATATCTACAAGAAGACCTATTCAGGCTTGTACTGTGTCGGCTGTGAGGCGTACAAAACAGAGAAGGAACTCGACGAGAACGGGAAGTGCACCATTCATCCCTCATTAACTCCGGAGACCATTTCTGAGGAGAACTACTTCTTCAAATTCTCTAACTACCAGGAAGCGCTTGTTGGGTACCTTTCTCGCCCGGATGTCGTTATACCGGAGTGGCGCCGCGAAGAGGCGCTTACCTTTGTGAAGGGTGGTCTTGAGGACTTCAGCATCTCACGCGAGAAGGCACGGCTCTCCTGGGGCGTGCCGGTACCGGGGGATGATTCTCAGGTTATGTACGTGTGGTTTGACGCGCTCACGAGCTATATCTCAACGCTTGGTTGGCCGGATGACGCGGAAGGGAACTTCGCCAAGTTCTGGGAGGGAGGACACGTTCTTCAGATGGCGGGGAAGGACCAAGTGCGCTTCCAGTCTTTGATGTGGCAAGCAATGCTCATGTCGGCAAAAGTTAAGAACAGTGACCAGGTCTTCTATCACGGCTTCATCAACTCTGGCGGGCAAAGAATGAGCAAGTCGTTGGGGAATGTCATCAACCCGTACGATCTTGTGCAGAAGTACGGGACAGATGCGACGCGTTACTTGCTCCTTCGCCACGTACACCCAGTTGAAGACTCCGACATTACGTGGGAGCGCCTTGATGAGTGGTACACCGCCAACTTGGTGAACGGGCTTGGTAACCTTGTCGCGCGCGTTATGAAGCTTGCAGAGGAGCACCTTAGAGAACCAGTTGCACTTGATGGTCTTGAGGTCGAACCAGGCTTCGCGAACCTTGTCGAAGAATTTAAATTCAACGAGGCGGTGGACCTTATCTTTACGCACGTTGCCAAGGGCGATGAGTACATGACGACAGAGGAGCCGTACAAAAAGATTAAGGTTGAGGCAACTGCAGAAGAGGCACGCGCGGTCATTGCAAAGCTTGTCGTGCACCTTGCCAAACTTGCTGCTCATTTGGCGCCGCTGATGCCAGCGACGGCAAACGCAATCATGGCTGCGGTACAGACAAACACAAAGCCTGTGAACCTATTCCCGCGCCTTCCGTGAAGTATTTCGACGCACATTGCCACATACAGTTTCCCCAGTACGACGAAGACCGCGCTGAACTCTTGGCTTCCATGCAGGAGGCAGAAGTCGGGGGACTTATCGTCGGTACCGACAGCACCCTCTCTAAAGGAGCTGTAGAGCTCGCTGACGGAAAGACACTCTTTGCGGCAGTAGGTCTGCATCCTAACGACAAACCAAAAGAAGGCTACGACGATGGCTACTACCGAAAGCTCGCGGAAGACCCGAACGTTGTTGCGATAGGGGAGTGCGGGCTCGACTACTTCCGTCCTGAGGAGCCGGAGAATGAGAAGGCGCGACAGAAGGAGGTCTTTGATAAACACATTCAGTTGGCGCTTGATACCGACAAGCCACTCATGATTCATGCACGCCCTTCAAAAGGGAGCATGGATGCCTACCTCGATGCCATCGATATGCTCAAGGGAAAGAATGTGCGAGGCAACATGCACTTTTATGTGGGCGATGTTGAGACTACACAGAAGTTTCTTGAACTTGGCTTCACGTTCTCCTTCACGGCCGTGCTGACCTTTACCCACGACTACGACGAGGTGGTGAAGTACCTGCCGCTTGAGAATATTCTCTCCGAAACCGACGCCCCCTACGTTGCGCCTGCCCCTAACCGGGGGAAGAGGAACGACCCGCTTGCGGTCCGGGAGGTGGTGAAGGCCGTAGCCTCTATTCGAGGAGAGGATGAAGAGGTGGTCCGAGAGGCCCTTCTCGGGAACGCTATCAGGGCCTTCAGGCTTCCTACGGCCTAGAACCTCAGTATTTGCGGCCCCCAGGGGCACGTGCTAGGATACGGCGACTATGGCAAAAGACACAGAGGAGCGCGATATCCAGGAAGAGGAGGCTGACGCCGATACCTCCGAGGTACGCGTATACGAACTCGGCTTCCACGTCGACCCAGAGCTCGCCCAGGAGGAGGCAAAGAAGGTCTACCAGACCATGCGTGACCTCATGGAGGGGGCAGGTTCTATCGTCGCCGAGGGTACTCCTGAGAAGATTCAGCTTGCCTACACCGTTTCTCGCATGGAGCACGGAGGCCGCCGCGACTTTGATGGCAGCTACTTCTGCTGGATTGCGTATGAGGCAGACGGGGCAGGGCACCAGAAGGTGACCGACGCTGCCCGCGCCGAGACCCGTATCTTCCGCTTCCTCGACCTCCGTACCACCAAGGAAGAGGCCGCACACTTTGCTGAGATGCAGGAGATGATGCGCCAGGCCGCTACCCAGCCAGCTGCTGAGGAGCCTGTTTCCGACACCGAGCTCGACGCCGCTCTCAAGGAAGTCGGGGTGTAGTACAATACGAGCATGTACTTGAACAAGGTAATGCTCTACGGGAACCTCACACGAGACCCGGAACTCAAAGCGCTCCCCTCAGGCCAGAATGTGGTCAACTTCGCTATTGCCACCAATCGTACCTACAAGGATAAGAACGGTGCTAAGCAGGAACAGACAGAATTTCATAACGTTGTTGCCTTTGGCCGCACTGCCGAGGTGATTGCGCAGTACATGAAGAAAGGCCGCCCGATGTTTGTAGACGGCCGCATTCAGACCCGCTCATGGGAGAAGGATGGTGCCAAGCAGTACCGCACCGAGATCATCGTCGAGACCTTCCAGTTCGGCGCAGGAGGAGGTGAGGGCAGGGGAGCTGCTCCAGGCAATGACATGGACCAGTCGGCACCTTCCGACTCTGGCGAGCAGATTCAGTATCCGGACGAGGAGATCAACCCGGAGGACATTCCGTTTTAACAGGTTTTTGACAGGGTACTCCCTTTAGAGTAAGGTACTTCGACTTATGGCATATCAATCAGAACGCGAGGAAATCGAGCACAAGAAGTTCATCGACTGGAAGGACGTTCCGTACCTTCGACAGTTCGTGAACCCGCACGCAAAGATGCTCTCCAAGAGGCGCACCGGCATGAATGCCGCCCAGCAGAGGAAGATTGCTATGGCAATCAAGCGGGCTCGCTATATGGCCCTCCTGCCGTACTTGGCAGCGTAAGAAGAAGCCGCCCGAAAGGGCGGTTTTTTATTAGGCTTTCTCCTTCCTCTCTACGTAGTCTCCCGTCTCAGTGTTGATGGTGAGAATGTCTCCTTCGTTGATGAATAGGGGAGTGAGCACCGTTGCACCGGATTCAAGCGTTACCTGCTTGGTGCCGCCGGTTGCGGTATCTCCCTTAACCGCAGGAGGAGCGTCGGTGACCTTGAGGTCTACCTTCACTGGAATATCTACCGTCATTGGCTTCTCGTTGTAGGTGAGAACCTCAACAGGGGAGTTGGAGATAAGCCACTTAATCTTGTCGTGAACGACGTCCTCAGGGAAGGAGAAGCGGTTCTTGGGGTTTCCTGCCTCGCAGAACCACGCTTCGCCACGACCTGCGTAGAGGTAGAGGGCGTTCATGGTATCGATGTCAGCCTCAGGCACGCTCTCGTTCTGGTGGAAGGAGATTTCAGTTACCTTGCCGGAAACCAAGTGCTGAAGCTTGGTCTGGTTAACTGGCTTCCTCTGCTGCATGCGGAAGATGTGTGAGGAAATGACCTTGTACGGGTCGCCGTTGTAGACGATGACCTTCTTCTGGAGGATTTCGTTGTAGGAAAGTATTGCCATAAAAAATGCCCTGAACCGGGTTAAGGGGTATCATACAGGACATCATGGATGACCTCAAGGATGAGGAAATACTGGCGCTCTCGCGCGAGAACCCCGACCACTTCGGCATACTCGTTGACCGCTACGAGGAGGCATTTCTCCGGAAAGCTAAGAGTATTGTCCGTAATAAAGAGGATGCGGAGGAGGTGGTGCAGGACTGCTTCACCCGCATTTACGTCTACGCCGATAAGTTCAAGAAACAGGAGGGAGCCACCTTTGCTTCCTGGGCCTACGCAATTCTTACCCGCCTCTGCTTCACCCGGTACCAGAAACTTAAGAAGAGTAGGGGTGTAACCCAGGAGTTAGACCCTGAGTTATATGAAAGGATCCCGGATAGTAGCGAATTTTTAGAGGACCTCTCGATTCGTAGCGAAGTCCTCATCGCACTCTCCAGGATTCCCGACATCAGCGCGCGGGTACTTCGCCTCCAGTTCATAGAGGGGAAGACCCAGGAGGAAATCGCTGAGCTAGAGGGTTCGACCGTGTCTGCCGTGAAGACCCGGGTGCACCGAGCCAAGAAGCAGTTTAAACGAGCCTTAGAAGATACCAATGCCTATGAGTAGCCAAATCAAACAGCGAGTCATGCGGAGGGTGCATACGGTCCGTATGCTTCGTCCCCTCACGAGCGACATCGTCGTCGGTCCTGTTCTGTTTGCTATTGCGCTCTACGGTATTGGTCAGCAGGTATGGGTAGAACGGGTGTTCGCCAACATGCCGTCAGTAGTTGATGTTGCTGCGATGAGTCGTTTCTTCATCGCGGCATTCGTACAGACAGAACTTATTGTGCAGGCATTGGTCGTGCTCGCCTTTATTGCGGCACTCTGGGTTGCGCGCGGTCTTGGAATTGCGCTCGGGAACGCCCTTACTCAGCAGTCAGCTTCGCGCGTATCTGCTTAAGGATTTCGTTGGCAATCGGCTTGTTGTCCCTAAGGAACGTGCGGGAAGCGTCGTAGCCACGACCAAGAGTTTGCTCACCGAACTTGTAGCTCGTGCCTGATTTCTCAACGATTTCATACTTCTCGCCAAGTGCGAGCAACTCTCCTTCGCGGGAGATTCCTTCGTTATAGAGGAGGTCGAACTCGGTCGTCTTAAACGGGGCAGCGACCTTATTCTTCACCACTTTCACGCGCACGCGGCCTCCGACGATTTCCTCACCCTTCTTGATCTGCGCGATGCGACGGATGTCGAGGCGCACTGAGGTGTAGAACTTGAGTGCCTTACCACCAGTGGTGGTCTCAGGATTTCCAAACATCACACCAATCTGCATGCGAATCTGGTTGATGAAAATGATGAGCGTCTTGCTCTTTGCAGTGATGGCGGTGAGTTTACGAAGTGCCTGCGACATGAGGCGAGCCTGCTTACCCATCTGTGCCGAGCCCATATCTCCTTCGATTTCATCCTTAGGGGTCAGTGCTGCAACGGAGTCGACAACAATGACGTCGACAGAGTTCGCGCGCACGAGTGACTCCACAATTTCGAGTGCCTGCTCGCCAGTGTCTGGCTGGGAGATAAGAAGCTCGGGAAGCTTCACCCCAATGCGGCGGGCATATTCAGGGTCAAGTGCGTGCTCTGCGTCAACGAACGCACACACACCGCCTTTCTTCTGCGCCTCTGCAATCACGTGGAGCGAAAGTGTTGTTTTACCCGAAGACTCTGGACCGTAAATCTCAACGATGCGGCCGCGAGGAAGTCCGCCGATACCGAGAGCGGCATCGAGACCAAGCGAACCAGTTGGGATAGAAGGGATGGCGGCAACCTTGCCCGAGCCATACGTCATGATGGCCTCGTCTCCGAACTTCGTTCGGATTTCCTTGAGCGCGAGCTCAATAGCTTTATTCTTCGTCTCCCCCGGAGCCATCTCCCCGCCCTTCGGTTCCGTTGTCTCCTCCTTCGTCTTGGATTTCTTCTTCGCCGCCATAATTAATCTCGTTAGGTATATAAACGTTGCGCCTGACCGTCCGGGTCCGCCCGAACCGGTCAGTTGCCGTTACTGACAGTATAGCGCCTCCCTGGGGAAGGGTGAGTGAAGTTGAGAAGTTTCCTTTCTGGTCGATGAGAAGAGGACCGCCGTTTAAGTAGAGGGTCTCGGTACGGGAAGCGACACCTGAAACCAGCACCTCACCATCGGGGAAGGTGGCGTAGTCGATAGGGGAGTCGATACGGATAGAGGGTCCTGCAATGAGTGGGTAGGCCTCCTTGGCTCCGTAGAGGACGAGCAGCAGGAGCACCAGGCCTATGGCGAGTCGTAGGGTCATTAGAACGGACGCTCAGCTTCCTCCTCCTTCGCTTCACCGCCCCTGGAGAGCACGTCGCGTGGGCGAGAGCCATCAGCGGCTCCGATGACACCCTTCTCCTCAAGAAGGTCCATAAGGCGTGCGGCACGAGAGTAGCCAATGCGGAGCTTCCTCTGGAGGTAGGAAGTGGAGGCGCGACCTGCTTCCTCAACGGCGACCTTAGCTTCCGCATACATGTCATCGTCGACATCGTCGTCCTCAGTGGCAAGCATGATGGCGTCGTTGACCTGATTGCTATCGCCACCGGCAAGATCCAAGGAACCAAGAGACCCTGCGTTGTGTTGCTTGATGTAGCTCACAATCTTCTTTACTTCGACCTCGCCGATGTAGGCGGTCTGGAGGCGTACCGGCTTCTGCATATCTGCAGAGAGGTAGAGCATGTCTCCGGCTCCAAGAAGGA
>JAGOSU010000027.1 GCA_018062165.1 Minisyncoccota bacterium | reverse complement strand
AGGGCGCTTCAATCGCGCGCTTCTCCTGCGAGCCATCCTCCTTCTTGAGTGTGACGCGGAATTTCACTACGGAAATCTTAGCACGCTACTTAAGCAGATAGATGCCGCCCAGTATGGCAACGACGCCTGTTATCTTTACCCACGTCACTGTGCCACCGAGAAACAGGGTCGAGTAGACAAAGGAAGCGATGACACCAATAGCGATTGCCATCGGGACCGCATACGGAGAGAGCTTAAAGCCCATCGAAAGCGCTGCTGCGAAGAAAGCGTTACTGACGAAGATAATAAGGAGCGGAAGCGGCTTGAAAATAGAGAGAACATCCTGCCAGAAGGTGCCGCCACTTCCCCCGGTCAGTTGTCCAAACCACGCGACAAGCGTGTAGGTAATGAGGCTCAAGACGAAGAAAAGAAGAGCGGTGGCGAACATGCAGTAAGTATACCGCTAGCGAAACAGCTTCTTGCGATACACACAGCCAATGAGCAGGATGTTGGCGATGAGCAAGTAAATCTGGAAGGCAGAGTTCTCAATGTTCCACTCAGGAATAGAGGGGATGACCAAGAGTACGGCAATCAACCCCGCAATGTAGGCGTACCCTGTCTCAGTTTCTGGGAACTTCCATGCCTTTATAAGCGTTGGAATAAGTGCGAACCCGTCGGCAATCGCGAAGAAGAGAATGGCGATGATTGGAGAATCTGCCAAAAGCCAGAACCCGAGTGCTACGAGTGCCGCCACACCACACAGGAGGTCGAACCGCGTAATCTTCCAGTAACTCTGCGGGTTGAAGACAGAGACGAGCAGCACCATAAGTGGAATGAGCCCTGAGACGAACACACGAACGGTAGCCCAGAGGTCAGCACCAGCAGCAACGGCAGCTGCCGCACCAAGTATGGGAGCCAGCGCCCACACAAAATACGAGACACGGTTCGGCTTTGTGGTTCCTTTAATCGTGTCGCGGATGTACGCAATCGAACCAGTAAGACTGATGAGTGCGCTCAGGATAACGAGCCAGTGGACGAAGGCGATGCCGAGGTACATGTCTTACTCTGACACCGCGCGCAGAACTTCCTCCAAAGACGTCACTCCTTTTGCACTCTTGTAGACGCCGTCTTCAAGCATGGTGAGCATCCCTTCTTTGCGTGCCTGTGCTTCAATCGCATCCCCTGTTGCCCCGTGCATGATGAGGTCACGAATTGTTGGCGTAATCACGAGCGTCTCGTGGATACCGATACGGCCTTCGTAGCCTGCGTCCTTGTCATCACTTGCCTTAGGGCGGTAGAACGGAAGGGTGTCGAGCTTGGTACCGCTCTTAACTAACTTCTCCTCAGCGAGCGCCTTGAGCGCTGCTTCGAAGTGGTCCTCATCAGTCACCTTCGTTCGCTCCTCCTTAGAAAGAGAATACTGCTCCTTGTCATCGGTGAGCTGACGCACCAGGCGTTGGCCTACCACCACACGCAGCGTGGAAACGAGAAGGAAGGGCTCAACTCCCATGTCGATAAGGCGCGGGATGGCGCCAGTAGCTGAGTTGGTGTGAATGGTCGAGAGCACGATGTGTCCGGTGAGCGCGGCGTTAATGGCAAGCGCTGCAGTCTCACCGTCACGAATCTCTCCCACCATGATGATGTTCGGGTCCTGACGAAGCAGAGCTCTGAGTCCATTGGCAAACGAGAAACCAATCACGGGGTTCACTTGTGTCTGGTTCACGCGCGGCATCTGGTATTCAATCGGGTCTTCAATCGTTGAAATGTTAACGTCAGGCGTGTTCAAAATATCGAGGATGGTATAGAGGGTTGTCGTTTTACCGGAACCAGTAGGACCCGAGACCAAGATGATGCCGGTCGTTGCTTTTGTTGCCTTGTGAATGTGCTCGAGGCCCTCACCATGAAAGCCAAGCTTCTCGAGCGTAAAGCCCTCGCCGGTCTCACGAAGAAGACGCATCACAATTTTCTCTCCAAAGTAGGTTGGGAGAAGTGAGACACGGAAGGACACTTTATCGGTCTCAGTTTCCATCTTGAAGCGGCCGTCCTGCGGAAGACGTTTCTCGTCGAGCTTAAGGTTCGCGAGCACCTTGATGCGAGCAACGATGCCAGGGCCCGCAACTTTAGGAAGCGTCATCGCGTCGTGAAGAATGCCGTCGATGCGGTAACGTACGAGCACTTCGAGCTCAAGCTGCTCGATGTGAATGTCGGATGCTTTCTGCACGATGGCGTGCTTCAACAGCGTATCGACGATGCGCAC
Source organism: Minisyncoccota bacterium (assembly GCA_018062165.1). GTDB lineage: Bacteria > Patescibacteriota > Minisyncoccia > Phycocordibacterales > Phycocordibacteraceae > C7867-001. Next base: position 6,240 of record JAGOSU010000027.1, on the reverse strand, counting down.
GATTGGCAGGTCCTCTGCCATCTTCTTCAAATCTTCGCCGGAGTGCTCTTGGCCCTCCGCCTCCTTAACAATCTTTATCTTCCCTGCCTCCGTTGCAATCAAGTCACCGAACTCTTCCTTAAGAGATTTCTGATACTGCAGGAGTGCGTTCCTGAGGGATTCCTCGTCGGTAAGGCGTGGAAGAATTTTGAGTCCTGTCTTCTTCCTGACTGAGTCGATAGCTGGCAGGTCTTCGGTATCAAGCATCGCGACCTGGAGCTCCTCCCCTTTCTTTTCAAAGGCAATAAGGTTGTGGGTGCGGGCGATAGGCTCTGGAATGAGCGAAAGGATATCTGCCGGAATCTTCCGGTCCTTAAGGTTCACAAACGGGATGCCAAGCACGTACGCCTTGATACGGCGCAGCGCATCTTCAGAGAGTCCTCCACGCGATACGAGGATGTCACCCACCGACTGTTTGCGTTCGGTCGCCTCCGTTTCTGCAGACTCAAGGTCCTTGCGGGAGACGAGTCCCGAATCGAGGATAAATTCCTTAAGTTCCTTCTCAGAGACCTTCATGCTCATTTGATTATAACGCGCGCAGGTCGCTGTCGGTGCGTCTATCCCACGTATAGCGAACGATAGTGCGTTGACAGTTCACTTTACTTAGATAAAGTAGTGGCATGCGATGGGATAGGAAAGAGTACCGGCAGCTCATTGAGGCCGTATTGAACCTTGAAACCACTGACGAGGCGCAGCGCTTTCTGCGTGACCTCCTGACCGAGGGTGAGATACACGAATTCGCAACTCGCCTTAAGACGGCGGAGCTTCTTTCAAAACGTGTGCCGTATTCTCAGATTGAGCAGGAAACCGGCTTCAGTTCCGCGACGATTGCCCGAGTTTCAAAGTGGCTACGTGGAGGTGAGGGCGGGTATCGCGCTATGCTTAGGAAACTCGCTACGTAACCATGACCTCTCCGGAAAATACTCCGCTGAACGCGATGCCGATACTCAGATCGGGCGTACTGGAGGATGCAGAAATAGAAGCGCTCCTGCCACAGATTGCGAAGGTGTACGTCGGCGCTTTCGCCGGGGAGCCTTGGTACGAGGTCTCGGCATGCGCAGACGAGACTACGCCGCAAGGATGCGAAGGAGGGTTCTCGCCTCTCGCAATTGGACAGGTGTGTCCGCACTGCAACAACGTTCTCACGGAAGCAGCGTACAAACCCAAGGAGCTCGTGGAGCACTTCAAGGGCGTCATGAAACTTCGGGATACCGCCTGGTACGTCGAGGAGACGAAAAAAAATGATGCGCCGACGCTCGCGCTCGCCGCTTTTGCATGGAAAGTCACTGGTCCGGCGCTCGCTTCCGTAAAGTACAAAGAGAACGAAAGCGAGATGAGCGCGTTCTTCGAGACGCTGTTTCCCGCCGGTGAATCGTTCGCATGGCTCGATGAGATATTCGCAGACCGAACTATCCGCGCAGAGGGCAATCTTCGTAATTTCAAGAACGCAGTTCGCGGCCTCGGCACCAAGCTTGGAGAAAATCATGTAGCTTTTCGCACTATCAACGAACGACTCATCGCTGCTGCACAACGCGATTTCCCGCAAGGCGCACAGGTCCATCGTTCTCCCGACGTACCAGACCGACGTGCGGTAGTCATCATCGACCTAACGAAGGACGAGGTATGAAAGTGCTTGTCCTCGGCGGGATGCACGGCAATGAGCCGCTTGGGCTCGCGCTCGTGCAACTGCTCCAAGAGGAGCCTATACAGAACGTCGAGACGGTATACGGCAACCTTGAGGCGATTACCGCGAACGCCCGTTTTACTACGGTTGACCTAAACCGCTGCTTCCCAGGAGATGCGAGCGCAACGGAATACGAGCAGCGCCGAGCAGCGGAACTGATAGCGCTCTCTCGGCCCTTCGACGTGGTACTCGATTTCCACAACACCCACTGCCCAGATAATGACTGCTCGTTCATTGGAGAGGAGTCAGACCCAATTCTCCAACAGGTTTCGTACCTCCTCGGTCTTCCGCGCATTATCGTGGCCTCGTACGATTGTCTCAATAAGTATGCACCGAACTGCCTGTCGGTGGAGGTAAGTCTCTCGAGTCCTGAGAACGATGCGAAGTCGTGGTATGAGAAGATACAGGCTCTCGCGCAGATGGAGCCCGCACAGTTGCCGGACGCCGGCACAGTGACCAAGTACCACTTCGCATACCGCATGACCCTTGAAGACAGGGATGCGTATGACCTCCCTTCCCGAGACCTAAAGGCGTTTGAGCCACTTCCTGAGGACCTCGTGCAGGCGTTCGGCCTCTCGGGACCGGCCTACCCTATCTTCATAAACGATGCGTATACCCCGTATAACTATGGAGGGGTGCTGGTTCGAGCCTGAACCTTGCTTTTACCCTCAATTCTGGTATATATATGGTATCGAATGTCCGCCGTGCGGGCATTTCTTTTTAGAGAGCCGGGCGACAACTAAATATAGAAGGTATGTTGGATCTAAAAACAATACAAACCGTTCTTACTGAATTTGAGAACAGGGGCATAGCGAAGGAGACCATGATCGAGGCTATCGAAGCCGCGATGGCAACTGCGTACAAGAAGGAGTACGGCAAGCGCGGACAGGTCGTCCGTGCGAAGCTCGACATGAACACGGGTACCGTGTCTTTTGAACAGGTAAAGACGGTTGTTGACGACACCTTGGTCCGCTTCCCTGAGGAGGGCGAGGAGGAAGTCGAGCAGCCACACCGCGGTGGTTGGCAGAACGAGAACGAGGGATTGGCCGAAGGCGAGCTCCCTCGCTACGACGAGGAGAAGCACATTCTCCTTGATACGGCGCGCCTCGTTAAAAAAGGCGTTGAGCTTGGCGAAGAACTCATCTTCCCTCTTGAGCCGCAGGACGACTTCGGTCGTATTGCAGCCCAGACCGCTAAGCAGGTGGTGATTCAGAAGATTCGCGAGGCTGAGAAGCTCTCCATCCTCGACGAGTTCGGTCACAAGAAGGGCGAGATTGTCTCGGGCATCGTGCAGCGTGTTGAGCGCGGCGCGCTTTACGTTGACCTCGGTCGCGCGACGGGCCTCATCCCGTACGAGGAGCAGATTCCAGGTGAGCGTTACCGCCCAGGAGAGCGCATCCGTGCCTACCTCCATGCAGTGGACGAAGGCTTCCGTGGCGTGTACCTCAGGTTGTCCCGTTCGCACCCAAAGTTCCTCGTGAAGCTCTTTGAGCTTGAAGCACCGGAGCTTGCGAGCGGCGCCATTGAAGTGAAGGCGATTGCACGTGAGCCAGGGAGTCGCACGAAGATTTCCATTGCCTCAACTGATCCACACGTAGACCCAGTTGGTTCTCTCGTCGGTCAGCGCGGTGTTCGTGTTTCTACCGTTATGTCTGAGCTCGGCGGTGAGCGCATCGACATCATTGAGTGGAGCGACGACCAGAAGTCCTTCATCAAGGAAGCACTCTCCCCTGCGTCAGTGCTTGAGGTTGAACTCTCAGAAGACGATCACCGCGCAACGGTGACGGTCTCTGAAGACCAGCAGTCGCTTGCCATTGGCCGCGGCGGACAGAACGTACGCCTTGCAGCAAAGCTCACGGGCTGGAACATCGACATCAAGTCGGTGGGTGGTGAGAACGTTGCAGAGAGCGACGGCGAAGGTGTCTCTATTGCTGAGAAGACCGAAGAGCCTGCAGTTGATGCCGGCGTCGAGCCAACCGAATCCCCGGCAGAAATTGTGGTGGAGGAGAAGGAGGCAGAAACGGTTCTTCCTGCAGAGGAAGAGCTCGCAACCAACGGCGAGAACGAGTCGGTTGTCGACACGAAGGAGTCTCGCGACGAGGCGTAGTGCGCGCTGCAACGCAAGAAAAAGCCCGGGTTGCCGGGCTTTTTCTTATAGTGCCCAGAAACCACTTGTCCACATGGCCTCTTTCCAAATCCGTCCCCTGCACTACACTAATTGTGAAGAATTAACACATTACCCTTATATATATGGAAAGCGAACGAGCACGCCAGGTACGAGAGATAGCAGAGAAAGCAATAACAGGCGGGGACCTTGATATGTCTCCTGAGGGCACTGCCGCAATGGTGGCCGCAAATCGTGCAGCAAGAGAGGCTCAGGGCGGCGATCGTGCACAGGCAGTACGAGAAATCGCGGAACAAGCAATCACGGGCGGAGACCTCGATATGTCCCCCGAGGGAACTGCCGCTATGATTGAGGCCAACAGAAGGGCACGCGAAGCTGCAAACGAGAACGATCAGGACTCACGTGAGGAGGCTGCGTAAGTAGCTCCTCTGCGAAAGAGGAGTTGGTGCGTAACAAGCCCGCGCTCTGTAAAGAAGCGCGGGCTTGTAGTATAGTCGCCCTATGAACCTCTGGCACGACATTCCCGCAGGCAGCAAGGACGAGATCAACGTCATTATCGAAGTACCGAAGGGCTCCCCGAATAAGTACGAGATTGATAAGGCGACGGGCATGATTAAACTCGACCGCGCCAACTATTCGGCCGCAGCGTACCCGTGCGAATACGGCTTTGTGCCGCAGACCTACTGGGACGATGGGGACGCACTCGACGTTGTCGTGCTTGCAACCTTCCCAGTACCTTCTGGCATCCTCGTGCGTGTCCGCCCAGTTGCGCTTATGGAGATGATGGATTGCGGCGAGAACGATTATAAGGTTATTGGTGTACCGATTCACGACAAGCGATGGGAAGATGTGCAGGACCTCAAGGACCTTAACAAGCACACGCTCAAGGAAATCCAGCACTTCTTTGAGACCTACAAAGAGCTTAAGGGGCAGAAGGGTGAACACCAGGTAGTTATCAACGGCTTCAAGGGCAAGGCGGAAGCACAGGCTGCGTTCGAGAAGGCCTGCAAGCTCTACGAAGAGAAGAAGGGAGAGATTACGTAAATGGAGACGAGTAAGTATAAAGGAAAGATTGTTGAGGTAGTGGAGTTTGATGTTACGCAAGCAGGCAAACAATTAGTGTTCGAGAAAGCACGCCGGTCTCCCGGCGTGCGTCTTATTGTGAAGCGCGGTGATGACATCCTCATTACGAAGGAAGAGCGTCATGAACAAGGCGGCTACGATTATCGCCTCCCAGGCGGGAAGGTGTTTGATACGCTCACTGAATACACGGATGCGCTTGCGGGCGGAGCCGACATGGTAGAGGCAGCTAAGAGAGCAGCAATAAAGGAGGCTAGAGAGGAAGCCTATGTTGAGGTAAAGGACGCAACGTTTCTGTATCGCTCGGTGTGCGGAACGACGGTGGAATGGGACCTTTTCTATTTCGTAGCCAAAGAAGCGGAGGTGCTTGACGGCGCGAGCGTTGATGCTGAGCGCACCGTCGAAGAGGCAGAAGACATCAGCGTTGAGTTCATTGCCAGCGAGCGAGTGAAACAGATGTGCCTTGATGGCTCAATTAAGGAAGAGCGAAGTGCACTGGTGTTGCTGCGGTATCTGTCAGGGAACTTCGAGAATGCGTAAGGTCGCTTTTGTTGATAGGGACGGAACACTTATTTGGGAGCCAGAGCGCCCGGACGGGATTGATCCGCGAGAAACCTTCCCGCTCAAAAGTGCGGATGAAGTTCGTTTCATGGAGGGTACAATTGAAGGACTTACGATACTCGTGAACGAGGGATATGAGCTGGTGCTCGTTACCAATCAAACCCACCTTGGGACACCTCGACATCCACAAGAGATATTTGATGCGGTGATGGAACGTATGACCGGAGGGCTTGAGAAAGAAGGAGCGCACTTCGCGTTCGTGATGGTGTGCCCTCATGGACCGGACGATGGGTGTGAGTGCCGCAAACCAAAGATTGGCGGCCTCGCCCCTTTCCTCACTCCTGACATCGACCTATCTTCTTCTCTTATGTTTGGTGACCGGGACTCTGACCGGGAATTTGCTCAAAACCTTGGGGTGCGATTTGTACCGATAACGTGCAATGAGCGCTTCGTGCTTCCCGAGAATCGGTAAGCTTCATTGTTCCTTCAACGTCTTGAGCTATATAATCGTTTCATACCATATGGACACTCCAACGACCGAACCTTCGAACCTCACTCCCGCGCCCGTCACCCCTAAGGCGAAGTCGTCGGTGGGCACCCTCATTACGCTTCTTATTATTGTGGCCATCATTGTTATTGGTGCGTTTTACACCTGGGGAGAGCGCGTTGCTGAGGATCGTCAGGTTCCGCCCACCGAACTTCCTGAGTAGTGCATTGGGTGCGGTATACTTTTCGTATACCAGTTCACGTA